>JBKJRJ010000302.1:0-39862 GCA_046594705.1 Vicinamibacterales bacterium | reverse complement strand
TGGCGCTCGACCGCCTTCTGCAGCAGGATGCGCAGGCGCGAGGGATCAACCGGTTTGCTCAGGTAGTCGTAGGCGCCTTCCTTGATCGCCTCGACCGCGGACTCCACGGTGCCCTGCGCCGTGAGCAGGATGACCGTCAGATCCGACAGCTGATCCTTGAGCGCGCGCAGCAGCTCGAGCCCGCCCATCCGCGGCATGACCAGGTCCGACACGATGATGGCGGGACGGAACGAGGTGATCTTCTCCAGCGCCTCCTCGCCGTTCGCGGCTTCCTCGGTGTTGAAGCCCCAGGCGCCCACCAGTTCGGCGAGTCCGACGCGCGTCGCCGGGTCGTCCTCTACAATCAGGACACGCTCAGCCACCGCCGGTTTCTCGGCCGCGGCGCGCTCCTGCACGCGTTCGTCTTCAGTTGGAGTGGACACTGTCCGCAGTCTAACACTGTAGTTTTTACAGTGTAGCTGAGCTAGGAGCCCATCTTTGTTGGGGTTTCGTGGCGGTACGTGCGTTGCAACCCATGAGCTTGAGGAAATGAATATGAAGCGAGTAATTATCTTCGCAAGCGGTCTGGCACTCATCGTCGCGTGCAACCGAGCGCCGGCGGCCCAGAGCTCGAACCAGCTCGCATCGGCGCCCGCCACGGTCGCCCCGGCCGAGGCTCCAGCCGCCACATCAGGCCCGTCCACCGGCGCTGAGAATGCGCCCGCGCAAACGACCGCGGCCAAGGCACCCTCGACCAACCCGCTGAAGAAAATCTTCGGGGGCGGACCCGAGTTTCGTGAGGTGACGCTGCCCGCCGGGACCGTGCTGCCGGTCGATCTCGAAACCGCCGTAGGCTCAGACACCAGTCGCGTGGAACAGGCCGTGTCGGGGCGGCTCCGCCGCGGTGTGACTGTTCAGGGCGTGGAAGCGCTGCCGGCGGGGACCGTCGTCAACGGCCACGTCACCGCGGTTGACCGGCCCGGCAAGGTGAAGGGACGCGGCATGATCGCGCTCCGCTTCAACCAGCTCGACACGCCGGGCGCGGGCACGACACGGATCAGCACCGCGACCATTTCGCGGCTCGCACCCGCGACCAAGAAGAAAGACGCGGTCAAGGTGCTGGCGCCGGCCGCGGCGGGCGCGATCATCGGCCGCATCGCGGGCGGCAAGAGCGGCGCGGGCAAAGGCGCGGTGATCGGCGGCGGCGCCGGCGCCGGCTACGTGCTGGCGACGCGCGGCGAGGACGTGCGCATCGGCCGGGGAGCCAACCTCGCGGTGAAACTGACGGCGCCCGTCACGCTTCGCGTCCCCATCGCGAGGTAGGTTTACTAGGTTTTGGGCTTTAGGTTTAGGCTTTAGGGTCTTGGGGGATTCGCTCTTCCCAAGGCCCAAAGCCTAAGGCCTAAAGCCTAGAGTAATATCTGCCCCGTGGATCCGGCCGCGCCAACAACCGAACCACCGATAGGCGCGGCACCGGGCATCCTTCCCATCGAGCGGGCGGCCGCGGCCCTGGAAGTGATCCTCTGCTCCGGCTTCCCGACCCAGATCATCGTCATCACCCTCCTCACGACGTTCGGGATGAAGATGCGCCTGCCCGGCGGCGGCCTGTCGCCCCCTTTCGTCTTCACGCTCACCCTGCTCGATACGGTGCTGCTCGTCGGGCTCGTGCTGTTCTTCATGCGCGCCCATCGCGAGTCGATCCGGGAGCAGCTGTTCGGCTGGCGTCCGAAAGTGCGTGAGTGCGTGTTCGGGCTGGCGCTGATCCCCGCCTCCTTCTTCGTCGTCATCACCGTCCTCCTGGTGGTGCAACTGCTGATGCCGTGGCTGCGGAACGTGCCGCACAACCCGCTGCAGGATCTGGTGCGGAACCGGTGGGACGCCGTGATCTTCGCGTTCGTGGTGATGATTGCCGGCGGCCTGCGCGAAGAAATCCAGCGCGGTTTCGTCCTTCGGCGGTTCGAGCAATATCTCGGCGGCGGCCCGGCAGGCCTCCTGATCTTCAGCGCCCTGTTCGGGCTGGGGCACCTGGAGCAGGGCTACGACGTCGCATTCGCCACCGCAATCCTCGGCGCGTTCTGGGGAGCGATCTACCTGAGCCGCCGCTCGATCCTCGGCCCGATGGTGGGCCACGCCGGGTTCAACCTGACCCAGGTGCTCAAGTTCCTGACGATGGGCTCGTGACGAGCCTCCGGTAAGATGGATAGAGACCTGTGAATTCCCGCCCCTTCGTCACCGGCCCGACGAGGCGCCAGTGGCTTATCCTGGGCTGCCTGTTCCTGCTGTCGCTCCCCGCGGTCACCCCCCGCATCTACTCCTCGGACGAGATCCAGTACTTCGCGTACTTGCGGTCCGCGTGGTTCGACCGCGACCTGTCGTTCCAGAACGAGTACCAGTATTTCTACGACCGCGGCATCTCGAAGTCGGACGGGTTCCACGAGACCTTCCTCGAGCGGACGACGGAGACCGGGCGCCGGATCAACTTCGCCACGATCGGATGCGCGATGCTGTGGTCGCCGTTCTACCTGGCGGGAGACCTGCTGGCCCGCGCGGGGGGCTGGGCGGTGGATGGGTTCTCGAAGCCTTACGTCGCGGCGGTGGCGTACGGATCCGCGGCGTACGGATTTCTCGCGTTAGTGCTCGCGGTGCTCTGTGCGGCGCGGCTGGGCCTGAATGGCTTTCGCGCGGCGCTGGTGGTGTGGCTGGGTACCCCGCTCTTCTTCTATATGTACGTCGCGCCGCCGTTCTCACACGCCTGCTCGGCATTCGGCGTGGCGCTGTTCACCTACGTGTGGCTCCGCGTCCGCGACGAGTGGTCGCCGCGCGGTCTCCTTGCGCTCGGCGCCGCCGCGGCGCTGATGGCGATGATTCGGGAACAGGACGCGTTTTTCGCGGCCGGCCCGGCGCTGGACTTCGGGCTGTCGGCCCTCCGCGGCGTCCGCGACCCTTCCCAACGCCTACAGCCAAGAGCCCAAAGCCTGGTTGCCGGGGTGCTGGCCTTCGCCCTGGTCTACACCCCGCAGATTGCGACGTACCTCATCCTGAACGGCCACGTCGGGCCGCATGCGTCGGTCGGGCACAAGATGAATTGGGGCGCGCCGCATGCGCTGCAGGTGCTGTTCTCGCCGGAGCACGGGTTTTTCGTGTGGACGCCGCTCGCGCTGCTGGCTGTGGCGGGGATGTTCTTCGTGTCCAGGGAACGGGAACGCCGGCGGCAGGACGTCGCGCTCTGCCTGCTGGTGATGGTGGGTCTTCAGATCTACGTCGGCGGCAGCGTCGAGTCATGGACGGTGGCAGGCGCGTTCGGGCAGCGGCGTTTCATCGCGCTCACGGCCGCGATGGTGATCGGCTACGCGGCGCTGGAATCACGCGTGCGGCTGCCCTCAGGCCAGCTGCGACGGTTGCTGGCCGTCCTGAGCGTGATCGCCGTCTATTGGAATCTCGCGTTGATCGCGGAGTTCTCGACCGGCCTGATGGACCGCCAGCGCCTCGCACCGCGGACGAACGCCTACCATGCCTTTGTCACGCTGCCGCGGATGGCGCCTTCACTGGTCTACCGCTATCTGTTCGACCGGGAGTCGTTCTACCACCATGGATCGTGAAGGGGCCAACGGCCTCGGCACAAAGTCCACTAAGATCACAACGATCGACCCTCCATTGACCGTGACCCTGTGAGAATCCTGTATCTCGCCGACATTCGCTTCCCGCTGGAGCGCGCCAACGGCATCCAGTCGATGGCGACGTGCCACGCCCTCGCGTCGCGCGGCCATCAGGTCACGCTGGCGGTGCGTCCCGACTCGCACACGCCGGCCCGCGATCCCTTTGTCTTCTACGGCGTGCCGCGCATCCCCGGGCTGCAGGTCGAGATCGCGCCGATTACCGGGCCGGCGTTGTCGCGCCGGGTCGGATACCTGACCTTCGCCATCGGCCGCTCCATGGGGCGCGGGCGGCAGGACTTCGTGTTCACCCGCGATCTCGGGCTGGCGTCGCTGCTACTCCGCTTGCCCGCCGCGCTACGGCCGCCAGTGATCTACGAGGCGCACGGAATCGCCGAGGAGATCGCGGCCGCCCTGCCCGGACTGCTCACTGGGGCGCCCCCCGCGTCCCCGGCGAAACGACGACGACTGGCGCGGCGCGAGGGACACGTCTGGAGCGGCGCGGACGGGTATGTCACGATTACCGACGGATTGCGGCAGGCCCTGGAGCAGCGGCTGGGCGCGCGGCCGCGCCTGGCGGTGGTGCCCGACGGCGCGAGGCCGCCGGACCCGGACCGCATGGCGGAGGAGGACCGCGCGCGTCGAGCGGACGGTGACCGCCCGTTCACCATCGGCTATGCGGGCCATCTCTATCCGTGGAAAGGGGTCGACCTCGTCATCGAGGCAGTGGCGGCGCTGCCCGATACGCAGGGGTTGATCATCGGAGGGCATGACAAGGAGCCGGACCTCGCGCGCGTGAAGGCGTTCGCGGAATCGCTGAATTGCGCGCTCCGCGTGACGTTCACCGGGCTGATTCCGCCGGCCGCGGTCGCGGCCCGCCTGCGCGAGGCCGACGTGCTGGCGCTGCCCAACCCCGCCTCCGCCATCTCCAGCACATTCACCTCGCCGCTCAAGCTCTTTGAATACATGACGTCGGGACGCCCGATCGTGGCGAGCAATCTGCCCTCGCTGCGCGAAGTGCTGCGCGACGGGGAGAACGCGCTGCTCGTCGAGCCCGGCAACCCGCAGACACTGACCGCCGGGATCGCGCGGATCAGGGACGAGGCGGGACTCGGCGATCGGCTGGCGGGGCAGGCGATGCAGGACGTCAGCGAGTTCACCTGGGCGCGGCGCGCGGAGCGGCTGGAGTCGCTGTTTGCCGAAGTCGTGGGGCGCCGGTGATTTCCCCGCGCCTGCTCGCCCTCGTGCGCTGCCCGGCCTGCCATGGCACCCTCGCGGGTGCGCCGGCAGCGCTCACCTGCCGCGGCTGCGGCAAACACTATGGTGGCCCCTCGTCCGACTTCCTGGACCTGCGGCCCCACGAGACCTTCGAGGAGCGGACCAAATACCTAGACGAGGCGCTGCACGCGGACGCGCGGCACGAGCGCGTGTCGCCGCCGCTCCTCGGCTCGAAGATCCGCAACGACATGCTGCGGGAGTTTCTGGCACCCGGTCCCTCGGATCGCGTGATCGATCTCGGCTGTGGCAGCGGCCGCGCGCTGCTGTGGAACCAGGACTGGCACGCCGAGGCGGTCGGCATCGACATCAGCCCGTTCTTCGCGCACGAGTCCCGGCAGCAGATCGACCTGCTGCTCGGAGACCTGCGCCGGCTGCCCTTTGCGGACGCCACGTTCACCAAGGGCTACTCGCTCGACGTACTCGAGCACCTGTCGCCTGACGCGCTCCGCGGCATGCTCGCCGAAGCCGCCCGCGTGATCGCGCCAGGGGGCGGACTGTTCGTCTACACCCACGTGCGGAAGAACGCGCCCATCGCCGTCGGCTTGCGCTGGATCAACGCGCTGGCGCGGCAACTGGAGCGGCTGGGGCTGATCGACATGCGCCAGGAGCGCCTGCGCAAGTCGGATCACCTGAACCCGCTCGCCGACATCCCGGAGCTGCGCCGGGTCGCCGCCGAGACCGGCTTCCGCATCAAGCGGATCCGCTACTACACCCCGCTGGTCGGCGGATTCGTCGAAAACATCCTGATGCGGATGGCCGAACGGCAGATGGCGAAGCGCGCCCGCCTTCGCGCATCGACGAAAGGCGAGCGCTTCGGCGAGGCCGGCGCCGCCATGACGGACGAAGAAGCCCTCAAGATCGCCAGGGCTGAGGGGAAACAGCGTATCGCCGAGAGTCGAGCGACCCGCGCGCTGCTCGGTGCGCTGAGCGCCGCGATGAAGCTGGACCTCTTCTTCTTCGGGCACGTGGAGTCGGGACCGTTCTTCGCACTGCTGGAGAGAGTCGAGCGATCCAGCCTCCAGCCTGCCACCTTCAAGCCGTGAGGATCCTCTACTCCGCCATCGATCAGACCGTCCCGGGGACCAAGGGGGGATCGGTGCACGTGGCGGCGGTGGCGGAAGGGCTGGCGGCGCTCGGACACGAGGTGACGGCGCTCGTGACGCCGGGTACTGGACAGCCCAACCCGTCAGCCGTTCGGTGGGTGCCGCTGCCGCCGCCATTCGGATCGAGCCATTTGCGCATGGCGCGGTGCGGCGCGATCGCAGAGCTGGCGCGGGGCATCCGGCCCGACGCCATCATCGAGCGGTACCACAACTTCGGGGGGGAGGCCCTGACACTGGCCCAGGGCCTGAACGCGGTGGCGGTCCTCGAGGTCAACGCGCCGGTCGTCGATCACGCCGGGTCGTCCAAGGCGCTACTCGACCGTGCGTTGCTCGTCCAGCCGATGCGCCGGTGGCGCGAGCGCCTCTGCTCACTCGCCGATCTCATCGTCACCCCCAACGCGGCGATCCTGCCGCCCGGGATCCCGGCGGAGCGGATTCGCGTGCTCGAGTGGGGCGCCGATACCGGACGTTTCGCCCCGGGGGTGCCGGGCCCGCCGCCTTACGCGAGACCCGCGGTGGCGACGGTCGCCATCTTCGCCGGAGCGTTTCGCTCCTGGCACGGCGCCATCAACTTGGTGGAGGCCATCAGGATCCTGCGGGCGCGAGGCGAACGGGAGATCGGCGCCGTTTTCGTGGGTGACGGCTCGGAACTGCCGCGCGTGCGCCAGGCCGCCGACGGCATCGACACCATCGTCTTCACCGGCGCGCTCCCGCACGACCGGATGCCGGCGGCGCTGACCGCGGCCGACATCGGCGTGGCGCCGTTCGACATCAGCGCACACGCGCCGCTGTCGCTGGGGTTCTACTGGTCGCCGCTCAAACTGTTCGAGTACATGGCGGCCGGCCTGCCAGTCGTCGCCCCGGCGGTCGATCGCATCCCGTCGCTGGTCAGCCATGGGCGCGAGGGTATTCTCTACAGCGGTCCCGCGCAGGCGGAAGCGTTGGCCGGCGCGCTGATACAACTCACGGACGTTCAGCTGCGGCGCACCCTCGGCGCCGCGGCACGCGAGCGCGCGGTCAAAGATTACAGCTGGGCGGCACACTGCCGGGCGCTGGACGAGGCGATACGACAGGCGCAGGCGCGCAGGGACACGGCCGGGGGATGAGAATCCTCATCCCGACCGACGCGTTCCCGCCTGTCTGCGGTGGTAGCGGGTGGAGCACCTACGAGCTGGCCCGCGGCCTCAGGGCTCGCGGTCACGACGTGACCATCGTTCAGCCGCTGCCCGGGACACCGGCCGGCGTGATCGACACCGAGTACGACGGCTTTCGCGTTCACCTGTTCGGCGCGCCCGCTCCCAACGTCCCCTTCGTCCGCAACTACTACAAGAGCGAGAAGCTCCGGCGGTCGCTGGGACAGGATCTCCGGACCCGTCTGCGGACCGGCGGTTACGATATCGTTCACGCGCAGCATGTCATGACGATCCTTCCCGCGATCGATGCCGCGCGCGACTGGGGGGTGCCGGTCGTCGCGACCGTTCGGGACTACTGGCCGGTCTGCTACTGGTCCGACCTGCTCCGCACGCGCGAAGGACTGGCGCTCTGTCCGGCGTGTACCGTCGGGAACATGCAGATCTGCATCCGGCCGCGTGCGGGGGCCGCGTGGCCGCTGGCGCTGCCGCTGATTCCTTACATGCGCGCGAACCTCGCCGCCAAACGCGAGGGACTGGCCGCGGCCGACGCCGTGATTGCGGTGAGCCGCCGCATCGCGGCCGACCTGCTGCAGCGCGCGCCGGACTTATCGCAGACGCGGATGGAGGTCATTCCCAACGCGGTGAATCTCGACGCGTTGCGGACGGCAGGGAGCCGGGACGAGGCGGCGCCGCCTTTCGCGGTGTATCTCGGCAAGCTCGCGCCCAACAAAGGCACGCAGTACCTGGTCGATGTGGTCCGTCAGGCCGAGCTCGACTGGCCGCTGGTGATCGCCGGCGACGGCCCAGACCGCGAGGACCTCGAGCGCGAGGCCACAGCGTCCGGCCGCCAGATCGAGTTCCGCGGTTGGCTCGACAAGAATACGGCGACCGCTCTGCTGGCGCGTGCGTCGATGCTGATCTTCCCGTCGCGCGGGCCTGAATCGCTGAGCCGTGTACTGCTCGAAGCGAGCGCGCTCGGCGTACCGATTGCCGCCATGGACACCGGCGGCACCCGCGACATCGTGGAACACGACGTCACCGGGCTGCTGTCGACGACCCCCGCCGCGCTCGCGGCCGATGTGCGCCGGCTGCGTCACGATCCGGCGCTGCGCCAGCGTCTTGGGCAGGCGGCGACGATGAAGATGGCGCGCCAGTTCGATGCCCCGGCGGTGGTGGCGCGCGTCGAGCGCCTCTACCTGGACTTGCTGGAGAAACGGCGGCCGTGAAAGTCGCGCTGGTGGCCCGCTCGGTGTTCCCGCTGCACGGCTACGGCGGCCTGGAGCGCCATGTCTACGATCTCGCGCGGGCGCTGGTGGCGCGCGACGTGGAGGTCACCTTGATCACGCAGCCGCCCACCGGCGGGCACGTCTGGTCACCCTCGTCGATCGACCCAGCAGTGCGCGCCGAGTTCGTACCCTACCGCACCTTCCCCGGCGCCGGCCGTCGCGGTACCACCGTGCTCGATCGCAGCACGGCGTACCCGATCTTCGGCCTGCGCGCCGGACGCCGCGCGCTGGAGCTCGCACGCGACGGCAGGGCCGACATCGTCCATGGCCTGGGGGCCAGCGTGCTTGGCTACGCGCGGGCCCGCGCCAGGGGACGCGCGCCGGCGCCGCTCGTCATGAATCCGCAGGGGCTGGAAGAGTTCGGCGCCACCGATCCGTCGCGCGCGCCGCTGAAGCGCGCCGCCTACCTGCCGCTGCGCAAGTCGGTGCTCATCTGCGCCGCCGCGGCCGACGCGGTGATCGCCACCGACCGGTCGCTCGAGCCGGTGGTCCTGCGGCATCTCGGCATCCCGCGCGAGAAGATGTGGACGATCCCGAATGCGCTCGATCTGCACGAGGTGGACGCGCTGACCGATCCGTCCATGTTGGGCGAGCTGCGGTGGCAGCACGCCATCGGGCTTGGGGAACGGATTCTCCTCAGTGTCGGGCGGCTCGAAGCCAGCAAGGGCTTTCACGTCCTGCTCCGCGCCCTGGCGGCCGTGCGCGAGCACGGCGCGCTCGAAGGCCGGGCCTGGCGATGGGTGGCGCTCGGTGATGGACCATACCGCCCGATGCTCGAGCTGCTCGTCGAGCAGCTTGGCCTCGAGAAGCACGTACACTTCCTCGGACGGGTGCCGGATCACGAGATGCACGCCTGGCACGAGCTCTCGACGCTCTTCGTGCACCCCACCCTCTACGAAGGCAGCTCATTGGTGACGCTCGAGGCCATGGCACACCGGCGCCCCGTGGTGGCATCGGCGGCCGGCGGGATTCCCGACAAGGTACGGCCGGGCCAGAACGGCTGGCTGGTCGCGCCCGGCGACACGTCCGGGCTCGCGGCGGCCATCAGCGGCGCGCTCAGCGATCCCGCCAGGCTGGTGCATTACGGACTCGCCGGCCGCGTCATCGTCGAACGGGACTTCTCGTGGGCCGCCGCGGGGGACGCCACGGTCGCGCTATATCGAGCGCTGCTCGGATAAACTTCCGCTGCAGAGATCCATGAAGAAACCCGAGTGGCGGGAGCCAGCCGATCTCACGTTGTCGCGCGTCGGGCTCGTGCTGGCCCTGGTCGCCGCGGCCCTACTGCGATTCTGGGCGCTGTCGCAGGGGATCGGGTTCAACCCTGGTGTGGACGAACCGGAAATCATGGAACGCGCCGTCCGCATGATCAGGACGGGCGACCTCAACCCGCACTTCTTTGACTACCCCACCCTCTATATGTACGTCCAGGCGGTGGTGGCGGTGGCGAGGTTTCTCACCGGCGCGATGGCCGGCACCTGGTCGGCGCTGGCCCAGGCGCACACGGCAGACTTCTACCTGTGGGGACGGGCCGTCACGGCGCTGCTCGGGACCGCCACGGTCTGGCTGGTCTACCGCATCGGACTGCGCTGGGGTGCGCAGACCGCGCTCCTCGGCGCGGTGCTGCTGGCGGTGATGCCGATGCACGTGCGCGAGTCGCACTACGTCCTGACCGACGTGCCCGCCACGTTCCTGGTCATGCTCACGTGCCTGCTGTCGCTGCGCGCCAACGAGCGGGCGACGCTCACAGCGTTCGCGCTTGCGGGCGCGGCCGCGGGCCTGGCGGGGGCGACCAAGTACAACGCCGTGCTCGCCGTGCTGATGCCGCTGACCGCGTGCGCGATGACCCCCTCGCTCCGCCCGTCACGGGCCATGGCCGCCCTCTGGACCGTCGCCGGTTTGCTGGCGGCGTTCTTCATCGCGGCGCCCTACACCTTCCTCGACCTGCCCCATTTCCTCAACCAGTTCGCGCGCCTGTCCTCCGAGTACAAGGCGCCCCCGATCACGGACGAGCCGATCTGGATCATCTACCTCAAGTACCTGCGCATCGCCCTCCAATGGCCCGGAACGATTCTCGTGCTTCTCGGTGTGATCTCGGGGCTGGTGCGCGTCCTGGTCGGGCCGGATCGCCTCAAATGGGCGCTGGTCACGATCTTCCCCCTCGTGCATTTCAAGTTCATCTCCGGCCAGAACATCATCTACGGCCGCTACCTCCTGCCGCTCATCCCGTTCCTGTCGCTGCTCGCAGCGGCCTTCATCGTCTGGCTCGTCGCGTCGATGCACCGGATGCAGATGACGCCGCGATGGCGCAACCTCGTCACGGTAGGACTGACGATCGTCGCCATCGCGCCGCCGGCCTACAGTGCGATCCGCTACGACGCCGACGCGGCGAAAACGTGGACGCAGGGGCTGGCCTACGACTGGATCCTTCGGGAAGTGCCGGCCGGTTCACACATCAGGCTCGAAGGATCGCTCGCCATCAAGCTGCCGCCCACCTACAAGACGAGCTACGTGAAGCAGCTGCGGTTCGGCGGCATGGACGTCTACGCCGGCAGCGGCATCCAGTACCTGGTCGCGTCATCGCAGTGTTACGGCCCGTACTTCGAGGCGCCGGCGCGATTTCCCGAGGAGTACGCCGAGTACCAGGCGATCTTCCGGCAGACCGAGGAAGTGGCGCGCTTCAGGCCGAGCGGCGACCATCCGGGGCCGGAGCTCATCATTCTCAAGGTGAAGCCCTGAATCAGACCGCGATCGGCCGGGCCGCCTGGGCTGTCGCGGCCCTGACCGCGGTGGAGCTCGCGTGGCGCGAGATCACCAGGCGTTCCCTCTTCAGGCTGGCGCTGGGGACCACGCCGTCCGTGGCGATGGTCGTCACCCTGGCGGTCGTCGCGGCGGTGATCTGCCTGGTCGCACTGCGCCGTCATCGCGCGGGAGCGGTGCTGACGACGTTGTTCACGATTGGACTGGCGCTACAGCTGCAGCTCGGCGCCCGGCTGCAGAGCGACGGCTTCTATTACTTCGCCTACCTGCGATCCCTCGCGTTCGACCACGATGTGAACTTCATGAACGACTACCGGATGCTGGGCCTGGCGGACAAAACCTACCTGTTCCAGCCGACCGCCACCGGGCATGCGGAGTCGGCGTGGACGATCGGCCCCGCCATCGTCTGGTCGCCGTTCTTCGCCGTCGGGCACCTCGCCGCGACTCGGCTGCGCGCGTCGGGGGCCGACGTCGCGACCGACGGCACGTCGTACCCCTATCGCCAGGCGGTGTGTGTCGCCAGCCTCTTTTACGGGCTGCTCGGCTGCTGGTTTGCCTACCGGCTGACGCGGCTGTTCTTTCCAGGATCGCTGAGCGCTCCAGCGGTGGCCTTGACGGTGACCGGCTCGTTCATGCTCTGGTACCTCGTCAAGGAACCCAGCATGACGCACGCCACGTCGATGACAGCCGTCGCGGGCTTCACGTGGATGTGGGCCGCGACCCGCGGTCAACGGAGGCTGCGTGGGTGGGCAGCGCTCGGGCTGCTGGCCGGTCTGATGGCGCTCATCCGCTGGCAGAACCTGCTGTTCGCACTGCTGCCTGGCCTCGATGCGCTGCAGCTGCTCTGGCGCCACCGCCGCGAGCAGGGCGGGCGCGAGCTGCGCGAGGCGATCACGGGGAGCGCGGTATTTCTCGCCTGCACGGTGGTGGGCTTCCTCCCGCAGATGCTGGCCTGGCAGGCGATCTACGGCACCCTGATCGCGCGATCACCGGTCGGGCCGCAGATCCGATGGAGCGATCCGCATCTGGCTGACATTCTCTGGTCAGCGCGCAACGGGCTCTTCAGCACCGCCCCGGTCCTGTATCTCGGCGCCATCGGCCTGATCGGGTTCGCCATCGTCCGTCCAGCGGTCGGCGTGCCGATGGCCGTGGCCACGCTCGTGATGATCTATTTCAACGCGTGCATCCAGGACTGGTGGGGCAGCGCCGGCTTCGGCGGACGCCGGTTCGACGGGTTGATCCCGATGTTCTCGGTCGGCCTGGCCGCGTTCATCCAGTACGCCGGCGCGATCGTCCGCCGGCACGCGACCGCGGCCGTGACGGTGGCGCTCGCCGCCATCGCCGTGTGGAACCTCGCGCTGATGGGGGCGGCGCAGAGCGGCGCGGTGCGCATTGGCGAGACGCTCTCGTTCGATCGCGCGTGGGGCTCACAGGCGCGCGTGGCGCACGGCTGGTTCGGCAACCCGTTTACGTATCCGGCGAGCCTGGTGTTCGCGCTCCGCAACGGCGTGTCGCCCGGCGAGTACGATCTGCTGTCGACCAACCGTTTCCTCGCCGATCCGCTGCAGCCCTACGGCCGCGTCGACGTGGGCAACCAGGACGACTGGCTGATGGGCGAGGGCTGGCACGCGCCCGAGACCGAAGGAGCGGTGACCTACCGGTGGGCCGGTTCGCCCGCCACGCTGCGGATCCCTCTCGATCATGCGGCCATGCTCCGCGTGCAGGTGCGCCTCCACGCGTTCGCCTACCCGGGGTCGCCAGGCCAATCAGTCGCCATCACCGCCAACGGCGCCGCGTGCGCCGTGCTGCCCGTGACGCCGGACTGGCAGACAGTGGAATGCACGCTGGACCGATCGGCATGGCGGGCCGGCGTGAACGAACTGCAACTGCGGTTCGCCTACGCGCAGCGCCCGATCGACGTGGGCGCGGGAGGCGACGTCCGGCCCCTGGCCGCCGCGATCGACTGGGTGCGCGTGTCGGTGCCATAGCGCCCTGGCCGCCGGGGCCTGAGAGCCAGGCCTGCGCCTCAGAGGCTCCGCCCGCAGCTGCCCGGCTGTAGCGCGAACCTCGCGCCGTGCCACGGAGCGCAGGCCTTCAGGCCTGCCCCACCGCATGGCGACCCGCGACCGCCGGTCGTGGCTACTTTCGGAGAATGGTCACGTCGGCGCGGCGGCGCAGATCCGCCACCCATGCGGCGACCGCGGTGGCGCGTCCACCAGGGTCCGTGGTGCCGAACCGCTGATTGAGGTAGGTCGCCATACGCAAGTCGTCGCGGATGTGGCGGCGCAGCTGCTCGCGCGTGGTCCCCGTCTCGGCCAGCACCTGGTCGAACGCGGCCACCGAGCCAGCTCGCCGCTCGAGCGCATCGACACGGACCGTCATCTCGATGGGATCCGGTTCGGGCGGCAGAAAGCGATCCACCTCGGCCAGCATCAGCGTGCGGTCGATCAGCCGCTCGAGCGTATGGGCCACGGCATCGGCTGTGCCCTGCGGAGGCTCGATGAGGCCGAACCGCCTCGCCGCTGTCACGTCAGACAACGTCACCGGCTGGCCACCGACGACGGCGAGGATGCGATCGATGACCTCACCGGCCACCACCGTGGCGGCGCAGACACAGATCACCAGCGCAACAATCCCGCGCGTGTACTGCCGCCTGACCACCTTCGCCGGCGCTTCGGCGCTCGAGAAGACGGAAGCCAGAACGTTCATGTCACCACCTCGCAGTTCGCAATCTGCAATCTGCAATCTGCAATTAAAAAGCCTGCCCGATTGAAAAATGAATGGCATAGCGCGGCTCGAGGCGGCCGCCGATGGTGCGGCGATCGAGCTTGAATCCGAGGTCAACCCTGATCGGCCCTATCGGGGAACGGTAGCGTCCGCCGAAGCCGACGCTGCCGCGGAGACGCGACAGGCTGACGTCGCCCGCTTGCGCGAACACGTTACCGCCGTCGACAAACAGGGCGGCGCCGACCGCGCCGCGGACCGGGATGCGGAGTTCGGCATTCAGCACGATCTCCGCGTCGCCCCCCTTGGGGAAACCGTTCGGCGAAATGGTCTCCGCCGTGCCGACCGAATCGAGCGCGTAGCCGCGGATGGTGGTGTCGCCGCCGGCGTAGAAGCGTTCACTGGCCGGCAGGTCGCCGACGCGGACAACCTGCGGGGTGCCGCCAGGGCCGACGATCGTCACCAGGCGCAGCAGCGGCCGCGCCAGGCCGAGGCGCGCACCGCCGGCAAACACCAGGTTCGGCATGCCCAGGTTCCGGTAGATGAACCCCTGGAGAAAGGTCTTGGTGAAGCCCACTTCCGATCCAATGGCACGCGCCGCCAGCGAGGCGTCGGCTGTGAGGAAGGCACCGTTCTGCGGCTCGAGGGTGTCATCACGGGTATCGCGCAGGATCGCCGCCGAGAAGCTGGACAACCGAACCTGTGGAAAGACCCGGTCAACCGTGAGCTGGTCCTCTTCGGGCAGCTGCTCGTCGAAGATGCGCGTGGTTCCGAACGAGTAGCGCGCGCTGGCGCGGAGAGTCGGCCGGAACTGATGGGAGAGCCCCGCGGTGAGTCCCTTGCGGCTGAAGTTGAATCCCGTGCGTACCCCCTGCTCGACAGCCGCGGTGGCAGTGAGGTCGCCGTAATTGCGCAGGGCGCGCGGCGCGAGATAGGTGCCGACGACGCGGTACTCGGAGAAGCCGAACGGGTTGTTGCTCGTCTCGTCGGGATTGGGCCGCAGGCTCAACCGCGAATACAAACTGAGGGAACGGTTGCGGCCGCCGAGATTGCGGCGCCCCATCTCGAAGAACCCGCGCGGCGCCAGCTCATAGCGCTCGCGTGCGGCTTCCCCGTTGTCGGTCGATCGCAGCACCCGGTCGATCTGCAGACCGCCGCCGTAGCCGATGGTCGTCTGCCGGGCCTCTTCGACCGCAATCACGACGTCGCGCGCCGTCGCATCGCCGTGGGAGATCGCCGAAATCTGGATGCGGCGGAACAGTCCGAGCGCGCTCAGCCGGCGGCGCGTCTCGGTCAGCGCCCCCTGCCCGAGCGGCTGGCCCTCCCGAATCTGCAGCTCCCGCTCGATCACGCTGGACCTGGTTCGCAGATTCCCCGTGATGAAGATGTGCTCGATTACGGTCTGCGAACCCTCGACCACCCGGAAGGTGATGTCGGCAACCGCTCCCTGGGCGGTGATCGTCGGCGTCACGGGCGACAGCAACACCTCGGCCGACGCGAACCCCTCGTCGTGGTAAAAGGCCAGCATCGCGTCGCGGCTCTGGGCAACGGACGGGCCGTAGTAGGCCTGGCCGGGCGCGATGCTGAGGACGGCGCGCAGCCGTTCCTCCGCCACCGCCGCGTGGCCGGCGATAGCGACCCGGCCGACGACAATGCGCGGGCCTTCCTTGATCACAATGACGGGCCTGACCACTCCGTCTGCAATTTCGTTCACCGCTGTGGTCACTTCAGCGGTGGCATACCCACGCGTCCGGTAGACCTGCTTGATGGCGCCCTCGATGGCGCTGAGTCGCGAGGCGACGAACAGATCCCCCTGGCCAAGCCGCAGCAGCGGCCGCAAATCCTCAGGGGTCAGCGACGGGCTCCCCGTGAGCTCCACCCCGCCGGGCGCGACGCGATAGACGCGGCCGCGATTGACGGTGAAGACGATGGTGAGGGCGCCGGGGGATTCACGGCGTTCCGGCGGCTTCACCTCGGCCTTCCAGTAGCCTTGCTGGCGCAGATAGTCGGTGATGCGAAGCGCGGAGTCTTCGAGCAGGTCTTCGTCCACCGAGCCTTCCCGCTCGACCGGCACCAGCTCGGCGATCTTGTCCTTCGGCAGCGGATCGCCCACGAACTGCACCGTGACGAGCGGCCCTGGCTCTACCCTCACGGTCAGTTCGACCTGCGTGCGATCGGCATCGAACACCGGCGTCTGCACGTTCGCGGTGGCCTGGTAGTAGCGCCTGCGCCGCATCGAGGTAACCAGGTCGTCGAGGCGCGTGCGCAGTTCGCCGGGCTGGTAGGCCTGCCCGGGCTGGATGTGCAGCCGCGACTGGATCTCGGAGGCCGAGTCGAGACGGTCGCCGCTGACGGTCGATTTCGCGATCGAGGTGCGTGGCCCCGACGCGATGTCGAACACCAGCGTGGCGCGGTCCGGATCGTGTTCGATCACGGGCGGCGCGGCCGTGACGGTCGCGCTCAGGTAGCCGCGCTCCTGGTACAACGCTTCGAGCCAGACCGCGACCTCGCCGGCGCGGCCGAGCGCCGGGGTTTCGCCGAAGCGTTCGCTGGTTCGCCCGCGCAGGAATCCCTCTGACAGCCCCAGCTCGCCGGTGAACCTGACCTGGGTGACGGTGTGAATCGGCGCCAGGTCGAACCGCAGGGCGACGCCCGCGTCGGCCGTCCGTTCGGCTTCGACCCGCACGTCGGAGAAACGGCCGAAGCTGTAGACGTGCGTGATCGTTTCCCGCACGTCGGACATCTTGAGGGGCTGGCCCACCCTGGTCTGCACCGCCTCGAGCAACGCCGGCTCGGTCGTCTGGCGCCCTTCGATCGTGACGGCGACCGAACGGATCGGGAGATCGACATACGACCCCGCCGCCGGCGCCTGCGCCTGTACCGTCGCCGCCGCGAGGCAGCGCACCATTACCACGCAGACCAGCAGCCGACCGCAGGCCGCGATCCTCCCGTAGGGTCGGCCCTGGGGTTCCGGCCGCCGGCCCTGGGTGGACGGCACCGTCTGGTCCGGTCTCACGCGCGGCGTTGACACCACAACTAAAACGTCCTCCGGACGCGGAAATCGATCGCGAAGGTGTTGGCGCCGTTCTGCGTCAGCACCCAGCCGAGGCGATCCGACTGGTCGTACTCGAGAATGATGATCTGCTCTCCTCTGGTCGTCGTGCCCAGCGACCGCGAATAGGTCAGGTAGGCCCGATTCGACAGGCGCTTGCCGAGAATGAGCCGTGCGGACGGCGTCAGGGGATCGCTTTCGGTGCCGAGGCTTGGCGAGATCTGCACGGTGTCGACGCCGAGGGTCTGCTCCACGGCGCGGCCAACCGTACCGGTGATGCCACCGGCCAGGACCCGCAGGATGCCGGCCTTGAGCAGCTGCTCTTCGGACTGCGTCGCGGCCTGCGGCCGCAGCGCCTGCAGCTCGGGGTTGACCAAATCGGTGGTCTGTCCGAACAGCAGTGAAATGATGTTCACCGTCGGCAACGGCGGGTCGGAGTTCAACTCCAGGTTCATCCGTCCGTCGAGCGTGCCCGACACCGCCAGGGTCACGCGGTAGGTCTCCGACGCGGCGGCCACGCGGATGCGGGTCTCCGCTTCGAGATCGAAGAACGGCTCGAGCCGCGACGGATTGAGAAAATCGACGGTGCCGCGCGTGACGCGGTAGCGGTTGCCCTCGAAGAAGACCTCGCCGCGTTCGATGTCGGCGCGACCAAAGAGGAGCGGCTTGTCGTAGCTCCCGTTCAGCGTCAGATCGGCGCGGGCCACCATGCGCGCCAGGTTGTTCTCGAGCCGGAGCGTCCCCGGCGCCGAGACCCTGATGTCGAAGCGAACCGGCAGCGTCGAGGTGTCGGACACGGGCGACGGCAGAACGGGGCCGCCGCTGGCGAACGAGAAGATATCCACGTTGGGCTCGAAGCGCTTCGAGTAGACGCCGTCGCGAATGGTGACGTTGCCGCCGAGCACGAGCGCCGCGGGGTCGCCGCGCAGCGTCAGCGCCGCATCGATGGTCGAGCGGAAGCCCTCGGGGTAGCGCAGGTTCATCTGCTCCCCCGTCGCGGTGAGATCGATGGTGCCGATCTGGTAGCCCCTGAGGCCGATCCGTCCGCCGAACTTCACCGGTCCGCCGCCCAGCTGCGCGACCGCGTCGACGATGCGCACCCCCTGCGCATCGAAGTCGATCCGGCCGTTGATCTCCTGCAGGCTGTGCGGCAGCGAGTAATAGCGCACCCGGCCGCCGGCAATGGTCGCCTGCCCGCCGAACACCGGCGCGTCGAGCGGGCCGCGGACCTGGGCGTGCAGTGAGGCGTTGCCGGAGCTGCGGATATCACGATAGAACGCCTGCAGGATGCCCAGGTTGGCGTCGCCCGACGCGTCGAGCGCAATGCGGTTGTCGTGCAGCCCGATGTTGCCGCTCAATTCGAGCGCGGTCCCCTCACCGGCCAGGCGGAAGCGCTTCACTTCGACGACGTGTTGGTTGAGCGCGAGCTGGATCGGCCCGTCATTGGCGGCCGGATAGTCGAACAGCTTGAGCTGGAGCTTGTCGACCGTCGTCTCGACCAGCAGGTGATCGATGTCGGCGAGCTCACCGACCACGCGAATGGTGCCGTCGGCGACGGCGGTGGTGTAGGGAGACATCTTTGGCGCGAAGAACCGGAGGTACGGATCGAGCGAGGTGTCGGAGAAGCGCACCGACATCTCCACGTCCATCTCGGGCGTCCTGGCCAGGCGGCCCGAGCCTGACACCGACAGGCGCCGCGAGGAGGCGTCGAAGTCCACGGTGAGCATCTGGCCGCGCAGCGCCAGCCGTCCCTTGAGCTGTCCGATGCCCTCGTCGCCGGCGAACAGGTCGGCGATGCCGACCCGCACGTCGTAGCGCGGCGTCTCGAACGTGCCGGTGCCGGTGGCGTCGAACTGCAGCATGCCCGAGAGCGGCGCCCGAGGAAATGAGACCAGCGCCAGGGACTCGACGGGAATTCGTGCGCCGCTGGCATCGAACGAGTAGTTGCCGTCCCACGCCACCCAGGCTGCCCCGGTCACCGCGCCGGTGCTCTTCCTGACGTCGAGCTTGTCCAGCCGCACGCCGGCGCCTTCGAATCGCAGGCTCGCGGTCGCCACCTCGAACGGCTCGCCATACGCCCGGCCCTGGTCAATCTGCAGGCGGCCGACCCCGTGCGGTCCGAGATACCGGCCGTAGACATGGAACTCGCCGGAGGTCAGCCCGTCGATCGGATAGTCGTCGAGCACGAAGGCGTGACGCAGATCCGCCAGCGGACGCCTCGTCATGCGCACGTTGGCGTTGATCTCTTCCCCGCCCTCCTTACGCGGAAAGCCGAGCGAGAACCGTCCCTCGGCCTCGATCCGCGACCCGTCACGTTCGATCACGCTGCGCGTGATGTCGACGTAACTGTTCTGGATGACGAGGTCGGCCACGCCATGGCCCCAGTTGGTATCCCACGCCCGCATGCGATCGCCGACGAAGCGCCCCTCGATGCGCGGACGGGAGAACGATTCGTGCAGCACGCCGTCGAACTCGCCGCGCCCGCCGATATCGATCGCCCCCGTCGGCGCGCCAAACGCGGTCATCAGCCCGGCGAGGACACGGTCGCTCTCCTGCCAGTCCAGGCTGGTCACGTGGAAGGGGATCTCGGAGCGCTGGGCCCAGGCGGTCCGCCCCGTGAACTCGACGTAAGTCTTTTCGGTCGCGGCCCAGCCATGCGCCAAGGTGATCCATTCCGGATCCAGCGAGTAGGCGATCCGCCCGGCGATCGGCACGTGCCCGATCGGCAACTGCGAGTTGAACGGCCCCTGCTCCCGCGGCAGCGGGTCGACCTTCGCGATCATGCCCGGCGGCAGCTCTTTCGTCATCGGCGCCGCGCCTGCCGGCATGGTCGCCGTCACCTCGCCCTCGCCGCGTTTCAGGCCGAACCTGCCGAGCGGCCACTCGAGACGATTGCGGCCGGTCGCCCGCCCGGCGAGACGGAGCCCCTTCAGTTCGAGAAAATCGGTCAGCCGGGTGAGGTCGACGTCGGCATAGCGGGCATCCCACACCACCTGCACGGGCTGACCCGCAACGCCGATCGGCTCCATCGTGTAATCGAACCTGGTGCGTCCACCGTACAGATCGGTCGTCACGTCGGTGACGCGGAACGCGTTGTTGGTCCAGAGCAGTGAGCCGTGGACGTTGGGGAACCGCCAGGCGTTGACCCCCGCCTCGCGGCTCGTGAAGGAGCCCTTCAGCTCGCGCCCCGTCCCTTTCGGCGTCTTGAAAAAACGGAACGTCCCGTCGAAATCACCCTGGCCCGCCACGGTGAAGTCCATCGTCTTGAAGTAGAGCGCCTTCTGGATGGGAAAGTCGATACGCGACTTCACGTGGTAGACCATCGTCGGCCAGCTGGGGATGTCGACGTAGCCGGTGACCGTCGTTGAGGCGCCGACGCTCTGCAGGTTGATGTGCTCGAGGGTGATCCTGCCACCATCGATCTTGAAGCGCGACTGCATGTCGGCACGGAAGGATTCGTACTGCAGGATCTTCACCGAGCCGTCGGTGAACTGGGCCGTGCCGCGATAGCTGTCAAGCCCCTTGAACACGCTGACGTTGAGATTGCGGCAGACCACCAGCCACGGCGTGGTGTGGTCGTCATAGGTGAACAGACCGTTACGCGCGTTGACCTGCCGCACCGTGGTGGTCATCTTGAAGCGCGACGGGCTGGTCCTCGGCTTTTTCGGCCCACCCAGCCTGGGAAAGCTGTGACGCCCGGGAAATTGCTCCACGAGCATCTCCCAGCCGTCCATGTCCACGTTCTCCACGATCAGGTCGTGGGTGAGGAAGGTCCACCACGGCAGGTTCATGAAAACGGTTTTGGCCTTCAGAAAGGGGCGATCGGCAGGCGTCAGGCCTTCGATGACCAGATCCTCGACCTTGAACGAGCCGTTGCGCAGGACGATGCTGAGCTTGCCGATGTGCATCGGGCGGTCGAAGAACTTCGTGCCCTCTTTCTCGGCGATGCCCTTCAGCCTCGGTCCGACGTCGATGGTCACGAACGTGATGATGACGGCAGCCACGAGCGCCACCAGGACGCCCAGCGCCCGGAGGAGGCGCTGCGTCCGCCGAGTGCCGGGCGGCGGCGGTGGGGCCGGGGCGGATGCCGCCGACGGCTCGGACGGCTCGGCCGGGGCGTCGCTCACTCAATCACCACCAGCACGCGGCCGGCTTCGACCGAGGCGCCGGCCGTGACGGCCACCTCCTTGACCCGCCCGGCCTTGGGCGACCGCAGCTCGTTCTCCATCTTCATCGCCTCGACGACGACGACCGGCTGCCGGGGCTCGACTTCGTCGCCGACGGCGACCAGCACCCGCATGACGCGCCCGGGCATCGGCGCGATGACTCGCTGTTCGCCGTGCGCGCCGGCGCCGCTGTCAACCGCGGCGCGGCCGGTGCGGCGGCCGTTGACCGACACCGCGATATGGCGTCCGCCGAGGTAGGCGAGCATCTCGCCCCTGGTGGCGCCCGGCGCAAAGTGCACCGCCACGCCCTGGTGCGAGTGGTCGGCAAACAGCATGGAGACGCCGGTGTCGCCGCTGCGCCGGGCGTCCACCAGGGCGGCGACCCCATCGACCGTGACGCGGTAGCGGTCCGTTCCGGCGCGTTCGATCGAGACGGTGCGGCCGCGGCCGTTCAGCTCGATTTCAAACGTCATGGACCACGCTCACGGCGGCAACCATCATCCTCGCAACGCGTCCTGACGCGCGACGCCCTTCCAGGCGCTGCCCCCGGGTGTCACCGACGCACCGTCGGCAGCTCCGCTCGAGCGGAACCAGCTGTCGAGCGCGGCCGCGATTGCGATGTGCTGCTCTTCCATGTCGGTGAAGGTGCTGAACGACTCCCGTCGTGATGCCAGCAGCCGATCGAGGTAGGTGGTGTCGAACCGGCCGGCGATGTAGTCGGCTTCGGTCATCAGCCACAGGAAGAACGGGATCGTCGTCTTGATGCCGAGCACCTCGTAGTCCTCGAGCGCGCGGGACATGCGGCGGATCGCCTCCTCGCGCGTGCCGGCCCACGCGATCAGCTTGGCGATCATGGAGTCGTAGAACACCGGCACGGTGTAGCCCGGCAGCACGCCGCCGTCGTCGCGAATCCCCGGGCCGCTCGCCGGGCGGATGCTGCGGATCAGGCCGGGTGACGGCATGAAGCCCTGGTCCGGATCCTCGGCGTAGATCCGGCACTCGATGGCGTGGCCGTGCGGCGTCAGCGCCCGCTCGGGGTCGATCGTCAGACGCTCGCCGCGGGCGATGCGGATCTGCCAGTGCACGAGATCCAGGCGGCTGACCATCTCGGTCACCGGGTGCTCGACCTGCAGGCGGGTGTTCATCTCGAGGAAGTAGAACGAACCGTCCTCGTCGAGCAGGAACTCGATGGTGCCGGCGTTGGTGTAACCGGCGGCGGCCGCGACCGCGGCGGGCGCCGCCGCCATCCGGCGGCGCAGCGCATCGTCCACGAACATCGAGGGGGACTCCTCGACCACCTTCTGATGGCGCCGCTGGATCGAGCACTCGCGCTCGACGAAGGGGATGACCGTGCCGTGGTGATCCGCGAGCAGCTGGATCTCGATGTGGCGCGGCTTCATGAGGCGCCGCTCGAAGTAGACGGCGGCGTCGCCGAACGCCGAGCCCGCCTCCGACCCCGCGGTCCGCACGGCATCGAGCAGCGCCCCGGGGTTCCAGACGACGCGCATGCCCTTGCCGCCGCCGCCGGCGACCGCCTTCACCATCAGCGGATAGCCGATGCGCGCTCCTTCGGCGGCGATGTGTTCGTCGGTTGCCGACGCGGCGAGCGGCGCCTCTGTGCCGGGCACCACCGGCACACCCGCGCGGCTGGCGACCGCGCGCGCCCCGGTCTTGCTGCCCATCAGCGTGATGGCTTCCGGCGACGGCCCGATGAACGTCAGTCCGGCGTCGCGGCAGGCGGCGGCGAAGGCCGCGTTCTCCGCCAGGAAGCCGTAGCCGGGATGCACGGCGTCGGCGCCGGTCGCGCGCGCGGCGTCGATCAGCGTGTCGATGCGGAGGTAGCTCTCGGAGGCCGGGCTGGCCCCGATGTGGATCGCCCGATCGGCGTCGCGGACGTGGCGCGCGCCGCGGTCGCAGTCGGAGTAGACCGCCACCGTCGGGAGCCCGAGCTCGCGGCAGGCGCGGATGACCCGGACGGCGATTTCGCCCCGGTTGGCGACGAGGACCCTCACGCCGTTAATTGTATGCGGTTCACGCGGTGCAGGGAGGCGCGGCGAGGACCGGCGCGGCCGCGGTCAGAGCGGGATGTTGCCGTGTTTCTTCGGGGGATTCTTGTCGCGTTTGGTTTCGAGGCCGGCGAGGGCGGCGATCAGCTTCGCGCGGGTCTGGCGCGGATGGATGACCTCGTCGATGAAGCCGCGCGCGGCGGCGACGTAGGGGTTGGCGAACTTCTCGCGAAACTCCTCGACGCGAGCGGCGCGGGCAGCCTGCGGGTCGGTGGCCTTGTCGATCTCGCGCTTGTAGAGGATGTTGACCGCGCCCTCGGGGCCCATCACCGCGATCTCGGCGCCCGGCCACGCAAAGTTGACGTCGGTGCGAATGTGCTTGCTCGACATGACGCAGTAGGCGCCGCCGTAGGCCTTGCGCGTGATCAGCGTGACCTTCGGCACCGTCGCTTCCGCGAACGCGTAGAGCAGCTTCGCGCCATGACGGATGATGCCGCCGAACTCCTGCACCGTGCCGGGCAGGAAGCCGGGCACGTCCTCGATCGTCACCAACGGAATGTTGAAGGCGTCGCAGAACCGGACGAACCGCGCCGCCTTGACCGACGCGTCGATGTCGAGCGTGCCGGCGAGATGGGCCGGCTGATTGGCGACCAGCCCGACCGAGCGGCCCCCGAGCCGGGCAAACCCGACAATGATGTTCTTCGCGAAGTGGCGGTGCACCTCGAGGAACGCCCCCTCGTCGGTGATGGCGTGGATGAGATCCAGCATGTCGTAGGGCTGGTTCGGCGAGGCCGGGACGAGCCGGTCGAGCGCCTCGTCTTCGCGGTCCGCCGGATCCGCGGTTTCGGTCCGGGGCGCTTCGTCGACGTTGTTGCCTGGCAGGTACGACAGCAACTCGCGGATCAGGCGCAGGCACTCGCGGTCGTCCGGCACGGCGAAATGCGCCACGCCGCTCGTCGCGTTGTGGGTCATCGCGCCGCCGAGCTGGTCCTTGGTGACCTCCTCATGCGTGACGGTGCGGATGACATCCGGTCCGGTGACGAACATGTAGCTCGTCCCTTCGACCATGATGTTGAAATCGGTGATCGCCGGCGAATAGACGGCGCCGCCGGCGCACGGACCCATGATCGCGGAAATCTGGGGAATGACGCCCGAGGCAAGCGTATTGCGCAGAAAGATGTCGGCGTAGCCGCCGAGCGAGAGCACGCCTTCCTGAATGCGCGCGCCGCCCGAGTCGTTCAGCCCGATCATCGGGGCGCCCATCTTCATCGCCAGGTCCATGATCTTCACGATCTTCGCGGCGTTGGTCTCGGAGAGCGAGCCGCCGAACACGGTGAAGTCCTGCGCGAACGCATACGCGGGACGGCCGTCGATGCGGCCCGAGCCGGTGACGACGCCGTCGCCGGGGATCTGCAGACTGGGGTCGTCCATGCCGAAGTCGCGGCAGCGATGCGTGACCAGCTTGTCGGTCTCGAGGAACGTCCCCGGATCGAAGAGGAACTCGATGCGCTCGCGCGCGGTCATCTTGCCGGCGTCGTGCTGTTTCTTCAGCCGCTCCTCGCCGCCGCCCAGCGCCGCGCGGCGTTCGAGATCCTCGAGGTGTTTGATGGGGTCCATGGATGACGCCGGGCCTCGGAGGTCCGCCTAGCGGGTGGCCGCGGCCTGCGCTTTCTCCCAGTCGGCGAGGAACTTCTTGAGCCCGATATCGGTCAGCGGGTGATTGAAGAGCGAGTCGATCACCGCGGGCGGGCAGGTGCAGATGTCGGCGCCCATGCGGGCGGCTTCGACGATGTGCAACGGACCTCGGGTGCTGGCGACGAGCACCTCGGTGGTGAACGGATAGTTGGCGTAGATCCCGACGATCTCCTGGATCAGCTGCATGCCGCTGGTGGCGATGTCGTCGAGGCGGCCGACGAACGGGCTGCAGTAGGTGGCGCCGACCTTGGCGGCAATCAGGGCCTGGGTCGGCGAGAAGATCAGGGTCACGTTGACGCGGGTGCCCTCGCTCGACAGCGCCTTGCAGGCCTTGACGCCGTCGCGGGTGAACGGCACCTTGACCACGATGTGCGGATCGATCTTTGCCAGCTCGCGCCCTTCCGCGATCATCGCCTGCGCCTCCGTGGCGACGACCTCGGCGCTCACCGGCCCCTTCACCAGCTCGCAGATCTGCTTGAGCAGCTGGCGCGAATCCCCCTGCTCCTTGGCGAGGAGCGAGGGGTTGGTGGTGACACCGTCGATGATGCCGAGCGGTACCAGCGCTGCGATATCGGCCAGGTGGCCGGAGTCGATGAAGAGTTTCATGGCTTGCTCCCTTGCGTGATGGTGTGAGTCTCGTCGGCGACGGTATTGGTGAGGTCGCCGACGCCGGGGATCCTGACCGTGACCGTGTCGCCCGCCTTGAGCGGGCCGATGCCGGACGGCGTGCCGGTGGCGATGACGTCTCCCGGCAGCAGCGTCATCACCTTGGTGATATAGGCCACCAGGTAATCGATCGAGAACACCAGCTGCTTGGTGGAGGAGTTCTGGCGGCGATCGCCGTTGACCCAGCCCTCGATGCCGACGCCCGCCATCGCGTGATAGTCGATGCCGGCGGTGATGCAGGGGCCAATCGGCGCGAAGGTGTCGAACCCCTTGGCGTGGGTGTACTGGGCGCCCTTCTGCTGCAGCTCGCGCGCGGTGACGTCGTTGACGCAGGTCAGCCCGAAGATGACGCCGGCGGCGCCGGCTTCGGTGACGTGGTGCGCGCGCCGGCCGATCACGATGCCGACTTCGGCTTCGTGGTCGACGCGCCCGATACCCTCCGGCAGCAGGATGGTGTCGCCCGGACCGACCACCGACGTGGACGGCTTGATGAACATCAGCGGGGCCTTCGGCAGGGGCTTACCCTGCTCGGCGGCGTGGTCCTTGTAGTTGAGGCCGATGCAGACGATCTTCGACGGCGTGATCGGCGCGAGCAGCCGGTGCGCGTCGCGCGCCACCTCGTCGCCCGCCTCGTAGCTCTCGAACAGCTCCCCTTCCAGCAGACGCCACGGTCCGCCGGGCGCCGCCTCGATGACGTGGCGCGGCGTGCCGTGGTAATCGATGCGGTAGAACTTCTTCATCGGGCGGTTTCCTGCACCCGGTTCGACAGGGCGCTGCGATTGGGGGGCGTGGCGCCGTCGACGGCGACGATCGCGTAGACGTAGGTGACGCCCGGCCTGGCCGAGCGATCCTGGTAACGGGTTTCCTTGATCGGCGCCGGCGTCAGCGGCTGCAGTGTGTCACCGGGCGCTTCACCGCGCAACACCAGGTAGCCGCCGAGATCGGTGTCGCTATTGGCGTCCCAGATCAGGCTGATCACGCCCGCCGAGCCGACCACCTGCAGATTCTTCGGCGCCGCCGGCGGAAAGATGTCGCTCGGCGTCACGCAGATCGGATCCGAGGGGTCGCTTTCGATCGCCGCCACGCCGACCGCGGCCACGCTGCGGACGACGAAGCACTGCTCGACGCCTGGCGCGGCGCCGTCGTGCGCAAACGTGGTCTCGGCCAGCGGCGCCGGATTGAGGGGCAGCGGCGCGGTCACCGGCGCCGTCACCGGCACGCCCGCGCCCGCGCCCGCGCCCGCCGACCCTGCCGCCGCCACGGCATACACGTTGTACTGGACTCCCGGCGCCTCGTCAGTGGCCGAGGCAGGCGGTTGCCAGGTGAGGGTGATTGAGGTCGCATCCCAGGTCGGCTTCGGGCCGGCGGCGCGCGCCGCAGCCGGCGCGGCCAGCAGCGGCACCTCGAGGCGGACCGACGGCGTCCCCGGCCGCCGATTGGCGGTGACCCCCTGGACGACGTAGACGCGCGTCAGCACG
Source organism: Vicinamibacterales bacterium (assembly GCA_046594705.1). GTDB lineage: Bacteria > Acidobacteriota > Vicinamibacteria > Vicinamibacterales > 2-12-FULL-66-21 > JAICSD01. The sequence continues at coordinate 12,886 of JBKJRJ010000302.1, read as the reverse complement.
AGCGGCCCGGCAGGCGGCGCCGGAACCGCCGCCGCGCCGGGGGCCGGCGGCACCGGCGCCGGCGGGGGATCCTTCGGCGCCGGCTCGACCTTCGGCGGCTTGGTGATGACGCGCGGCGTCAGCAGTTCGGGCGTCAGCGTCTCCACGAACGTGAAGGTGTCACCCGGACGCGGCCGCGTCTCCGGCGTGTCCGGCTCGGGCGCCTCGGAGTCGAGCGGCGGCGCGACGGGGATCTGCGCCACGATCTGCGCAGCCTTGAGCAGGTCGCGGTTGGCGGGCACCACCGCGCCGGGCGCCAGCGTCACCGCGTAGACGGCGAGATGATCGATGGAATAGGGCCCCGGGCCGACCGCGCTTTTCGCCGGGACCTTCATCTGCAGATAGACGGTATTCCCCAGCCGCCTCGCGACGACCGCGCCGGGCGCTTCGGGCGACTTGTCCAGCGGCGCGAGCGGCGGCCCCTTCTTGCCGCACGCCGCGAGCAGCGCCAGCGACGCGATCAGCGCGGCCGTGACGGAAGGCGCGAGGCGCGGGCGGCGGGATGCAATGATGGGCAACGTTCCTACAGGATATATCGCGAGAGATCTTCGTTGCGCGCGATTTCCGCGAGCATCCGGTCCACGTAGGCGGCGTCAATCGTGAGATCCTTGTCGACCAGGTCTGGCGCGTCGAACGAGACGTTGTCGAGCAGCTTCTCCATCACGGTGTGCAGGCGCCGCGCGCCGATGTTCTCGGTCCGCTCGTTGACCAGCGTCGCGACGTCCGCCAGCCGCTCGATCGAGTCGGGGGTGAAGGTCAGCGTCACCCCCTCGGTCGAGAGCAGCGCGGTGTACTGCCGCACCAGCGCGTTCTTCGGCTCGGTCAGGATCCGCACGAAATCCTCGCGGCCGAGCGGCTCCAGCTCAACCCGGATGGGAAACCGGCCCTGCAGCTCGGGAATCAGGTCCGACGGCTTCGAGACGTGAAACGCCCCCGCGGCGATGAACAGGATGTGATCCGTCTTCACCATCCCGTATTTCGTGTTCACCGTCGTCCCCTCGACGATCGGGAGGATGTCGCGCTGGACACCTTCGCGGCTGACGTCGGGGCCGTGGCCTCCCTCCCGGCCGGCGACTTTGTCGATCTCGTCGATGAAGATGATGCCGGCTTGCTGGACGCGATCGACCGCGGCGCGCGCGACGCTGTCCATGTCGACGAGCTTGTGCTCTTCCTCCTGGCGCAGCGCGTCGAGCGCCTCCGGCACCGGCACGCGGCGCTTGCGCGTGCGTCCCTGGAACATGCCGGGCAGCATGTCCTTGAGGTTGATGTCCACTTCTTCGACCGACGAGCCGGCGATAATCTCGAACGACGGGAAGGATCGCTCGCGGACGTCGATCTCGACCTGCTTGTGATCGAGCCGCCCGTCGCGCAGCTGCTCGCGCAGTTTCTCGCGCGTGCGCTGCGCCGGCTCCCGGATCGACGCGGCGCTGTCGTCGAACTCGGCGGCGGCGGGGAGCGGCGGCAGCAGCAAATCGAGCACGCGCTCCTCGGCAGCCGCCTTCGCCTTCTCGCGCACCTCCGCCGTGCGCTCTTCGCGCACCAGCTCCACGGCGATCTCGGTGAGGTCGCGGATCATCGACTCGACGTCGCGGCCGACGTAGCCCACCTCGGTGAACTTCGAGGCTTCGATCTTGAGGAACGGCGACTGCGCGAGCTTCGCGAGCCGGCGGGCAATCTCGGTCTTGCCGACGCCGGTCGGGCCGATCATCAGGATGTTCTTCGGCGCGATCTCCTCAGCGAGCTCCGGCGCCAGCTTCTGGCGGCGCATGCGGTTGCGCAGCGCGATCGCGACCGCGCGCTTGGCCGCCGCCTGGCCGACGACGTGTTTGTCGAGCTCGGCGACGATCTGGCGCGGCGTCAGGTTGCCCGCGGAGGTCTGGGTCGTTTCGGGAAGATAGATCGCCACTACAGTTCTTCGACCGCGATGTTGGCGTTGGTGTAGATGCAGATCTCGCCGGCGATCGCCATCGCCTTCTCGGCGATCGCGCGCGCCTCGAGCTCGGTGTTGTTCGCCAGTGCCTTGGCGGCGGCGAGCGCGTACGGCCCCCCCGATCCGATCGCCACGATGCCATCGTCCGGTTCGATCAGGTCGCCGTTGCCGGAGAGCAGGAAGGTCGCCGACTGATCGAGCACGATCAGCATCGCTTCGAGGCGGCGCAGGATGCGATCGGTGCGCCAGTCCTTGGCGAGCTCGACCGCCGAGCGTTCCAGGTTGCCGCGGTACTGTTCGAGCTTGGCTTCGAAGCGCGAGAACAGCGCGAAGGAATCGGCGGCGGAGCCGGCGAACCCGGCGAGGACGCGATCGTTGTAGAGACGCCGGATTTTCTTCGCGCCGTGCTTGACCACCGTCTGCCCGAAGGTCACCTGGCCGTCACCGGCGAGCACGGCGTGGCCGCGATGGCGGACGGCAAGAATAGTTGTGCTGTGAAACATCGATTTTCTGACTGTATCGGGCGACAGATCGGGGTGTCAAGAAAACGGGACGCGTGCCTACCGGCGGGGACAGCGGAACCCGCTTAGTACGTGCAAATCGGGCGTTTTAAGCCGATACTGAGCGCATCACGATGGCAGGCGGGTTGCTGGTTCTCACCCAGAGAGGTTCTACGCCATGAAAATAACGCTTCGGCTCGTCGGCAGCGCCCTCGCGGTCGTCGCTTCGGCGACTCTGTTGGCCTCCCCGGTCTTCGCGCAGGCGCAAGCGCCGGGACAATCCGGAGAACGCGGCGAAACCCGCGGCAGCGGCGGCGCGCCCGCTGGCGCGCCGCACGCGAACTCGGCGCCAAGCGCGCCTTCGGGCGGCGGCGGTGGCGGCTCGACCGGCAGCGGCGGCGAAGGCGGCTATGGCGTCAGCCGCGGCGGCGAACGGACCGGCAGCTCTGGCTCAGGCGCCACCGGCAGCGGCGGCTCGTCCGGCGGATCCGGATACAGCGGCGGCGTCAGCCGCGCCGGCGGGCGCGAAGGGACGGGACGCGCGATGCCGCGCGACGGCGGCACCGCGACCGGCACCAGCACTGGCACCGGCGGCAGCAACGGCGGCGTCCCGACGTATGCGCGCCCCCGCGACGGACGCGAACCGGTCGGCACGGCGGCGCCGCGCGGCTCCGTTCCGCCCGCCACCGGCGGCGGCGGCGGTATTTACATTCCCGGCGGCTACTACGGTGGCTACGGCTATTACGATCCGTGGAGCTACGGCTACGGGTACGGCGGCGGCTACGGTGGGGACTACGGCGGCTACTACGACCCGTGGTACGGCGGCTACCCGACCTATCCGCAGTCGACCTACACCTCGAGCGACGAAGGCTCATTGAAGCTGCGGATCAAGCCGCGCGAAGCGGAGGTTTACGTCGACGGCTACTTCGTTGGCGTCGTCGACGACTTCGACGGCATCTTCCAGCGGCTGCACGTGGAATCGGGTTCGCACCGGGTGGAAGTGCGCGCGACCGGTTACGAGCCGCTCGCCTTCGACGTGCGCATCACGCCGGAGCACACCACAACCTACACCGGTGAGCTCAAGAAGATTCCGTAGCGTTCGCGCGATCGCGGCCGTCTCGGGCATCTACGACGCCGGCGTCGGCGTGGTGATGCTGGCGGGACGGCCGCTGCTCGCGCAGCTGTTCGGCGTCTCGCTGCCAACCCCACCCATCCACGCCGATCTGAACGGGCTCTTTCTCCTCTGCATCGCCGCCGGCTATCTGATTCCGTACCGCGAGCCGCAGTCCTCCGGCGGGCGCGCCTATCTGTGGGTGATGGGACCGGTGCTGAAAGGCGCGGGCGCCGCGGCGTTCGTGATCGACTACCTCGTCCGTCACTCGCCGCGATCGTTCCTGCTGTTTGCGGCCAGCGACGGCGCGCTCGCGCTGCTGACGCTCGCGGCGCTGCTTACTTCGTCAAGAGCTGACGCGTAACCGGGAACGATCCAAGCCGCACCCACTGGGTGGACGCGTACTTGCCGAACAGCTCGACCTTGGCATCGACGAAATGCGCGTTCTGCAGCATTTCCTGGCGCGACTGTTCGCTGCCGGTGTAGCCGAGCTGCGACTTGACGGTGATGAGTTCGGTGGTGGCGTTGGGCGCCAGCCCTTTCGAGCCGACGACGGTGAGAAACCCGTTCCCCCATTCGGTGTTTTCGGTGACGCGGCGGAAGAGCGCCTGCACCTGGAGCGTTCCGAGCGTCTGGTCCGAGGTGTTGTGCAGCGTGAACATCACCGTCGGGACCAGCTTGTTCTGTCCGTTGACGATGCCAAGGTCGTACCAGCCAGAGTTGACGATGGTGACCTGAAGGCCTTTGGTCAGGTCGACCGTCGGGCCGCACGCGGCGGACGAGACGATCGCAAGGAGCAGCAGCAGCCGGGCGGACGCGCGCATGCGCGCTATTGTAGTGCAGACGATTCGGTCTGGCTAAAACACCCGCACCTCGATCCGCGCCAGCGCCTCTTCACGCGTAATCCGGCCGGCCAGGAACTCGGCCAGATCCGATCCACGCAGGCGGATGGTGCGCGTGCTCGAGCCGGTGTCGGCGGGCGCGAGACGGGGGCGATCGTCGTTCCCTTTCGCCGCGATCGTCAGCCACTCGTTGGGGCCGATGCCGAGCGCGCTGCTGTGCGCGAGCATCGCGTCCTTCAGCGCCAGCAGCACTTCGGTCCGGTACGCGTCGTTCGGGTCGACCAGGATCGGATCCACGGCGGCCTGCGGCCGGGCGTCGGCGCTGGCGGCGGATCCGGTGGCGTTGCGCGCGCCCGCGGTCGGGGCCGACGCGCGCGCGAGCACCGCCGGCCCGAGCTGCAGCTCGAGCCGCTTGAGCGCCTGTTCGAGATTGGGATCCTTCTCGGTCTTGACGTGCGACTGCAGCGTGCGCATCGCGCTCTCGATCCCGAGGTCGTTCTGGTCCAGCGTCCGCAGGCTCCAGGTCCAGGTCGTCTCGAACGACGGCACGACGACGTCGAAGAACAGGCCGTAGCCGTCGAGGCGGAAGCCGCGCGCGTGCGCGTTGTCGCTGACCAGCATGTCCGGCGGCATCTGTGCCAGCGCCTGCACGCGATCGCGGGTCACCGAGAGGCCGTGCTCGACGGCCCCCTCGAGCACGCGCTCCATCTGTCCGATCTGATACCGCTGCTCCGACGCGGCGCGCGACGGCGCCTGCTGCGCCGCGGCCGGCGCCGCCGCCGTCACCGTGCCCGCGAGGATGATCGATGCTAGCCGTTTCACAATGTCCCCCTGCTGCCTACTGCCGCTGCGATGCGCGATACAGCAGATCGATCTGGTTGATCTGCTGCCGGTTCTTCATGACTTCGATGCCGACGCTGTTCTGCACGACGCCGAGCGTCCGATCGATTTTCACCAGGTCCGCCTGGCGCTGCGTGTTGATGTCGCGCAGCAGCTCGGCGAGGCGCAGCGCCAGCTCGCGCTGCTGCCGCTTCTCGCTTTCCTCGACCAGCGCGCGGACGCGGCGCGCGAGCTCGGCATCGGCCGGCGCGGCGGCGACGGTGCGAACCGGCGGGCCGGGCTGCGCGTCGGCCTGGCTGGCGCGGATCTCATGCTTCAACTGAGACTCCAACGAGGCGATCTCGGCCTTCCACGGCTCCGCCGCCGTCTGCGCCACCGCTGGCGCCGGCTTGGACCACCCCGTCCGCACGCTGAGGCCGCTGTGGTCGTAGTGGACGTCGAGGTTGGCGATGCCGGCGGAGACGCCGAGGAACAGCAGTGCCGCGGCGACCTGCGCCCAGGCGGGAACCTGCCGCCACCATTGCTGAGTGCGGGGTGCTGAATGCCGATTGGCAGGCACGAAGCCCGGCTCTGGGGGCGACCAGTGCGCGAGTTGCGCGCGGACGCCTTCCAGCGCCGCGACGTCGGCGCGACAGCGCGCGCAGGTGTCGAGGTGCGTCTCGAATCGCCCGCGCTGCGCCGGGCTCCACTCGCTGTCGTCGTAAAGCCACGCGACGATCGCTTCGTCGCGGCCGTCGCCATAGGTGCAGGACATGTCGGTCATAGCGTTACCATCACCGCGCGGCCCGGCTGTTCTTCGCCAGTTCGCGCCTCAGCACAATCAACCCCTGATACAGACGCGTCTTCACCGTGCTCAACGGACAGCCGACCAGCTCCGCGATTTCCTGGAACGTCAGCCCGTGGTATTCCTTCAACACGATCGCCGTGCGCTGCTCCTCGGGCAGCAGCGCCATCGCCTTCTCGACCAGCCGCGAGAGATCCTTGCGTGCGACCAGATCTTCGATCGACTCGGACGGCTCCGCCGCGGCCGCCATCTCGATCAGATCCATGTCCTCGGGCGGCTGGACCACGGGGGTGCGGCGCTCGCGCCGCATCCAGTCGCGGCAGAGGTTCAGCGCGATGCGATAGAGCCAGGACGAGAACTTGGCCTGGCCGCGAAACCCGGGCAGCGCCCGGAAGGCCCGGAGAAAGGTTTCCTGGCACACGTCTCGCGCATCCTCTTCGCGGCCGATGGTGCGGTACGCGAGGGCATAGATGGGGCGTTCCCACCGTACGACCAGTTCGTTGAAGCTGTCGGCGTCGCCGCTAATCGATTTCGCGACGAGCTCTTCGTCCGTCCACGTCATGCGGCGCGAGGAAGGCCCTCTCTTGACTGCAGTTTCGTGTGCCTACGCGTACTAAGACGGCGAATGGCGGCGAACAGTCTTGCCGGCGCCGGCGTGTCGTAATTATACCGTGTGGCACGCTAACAGGTTGTCCTTATTGATGTTATCGGCCTGATCCGGAGGCCCGGTGGTGCTCGCGGCAGTTGGCGCGCGCCGATCGATCGCAGTAGAATCGCTAATCAAGCTCCCCACCCAACCCGAATCGATGCCCCGAGAGACTCGAGACCGTCAGGCCGGCACGGCCGCGCGTCCGCTTGCGTCGCTGCTGGCGCACAGCACGACGCCGAACGAGCTGCTGCCGCACCTGCACCAGCACGCGCTGGACGTCACCGGCGGCTCGTGCTCGCTGATGTTTCAGCTCAACCCGCGCACCGGCGGTCTGCAGGCGACGTCCGGGTTCGGCCTCGAGGCACTGAAAACCGATCCGTGGCTGCCGGGCCCTGAAGAAGCCGCGCTGGTGGCCGACGCCTTTGCGCGCCGGGTGCCGACGCTGATCGCCGACACGACCCGGCAGACGCCGGATCTCGCGGCGCGGCTCGAGACGCGCGCCGCGCTGCTGCTGCCGCTGGTGCGCCGCGGCGAGCGCGTCGGGTTGCTCGCCGTGGGCTTCGATCAGCCGCCGGCGGCGGCGGACATCGAGGCGGGCGCGGTCGAGGCCGCCGACGCCTTCATGACCGCGCTCGAGCTGTTCCACCTGCGCCAGGCCGACGACCTGCAGCGCGACGTCCGCGCGCTGCTCGAAGAGTTCACCGCGAGTCTCGCCGCGACGCTCAACCTCGCGGCCGGGCTCGACATCTTCTGCCACGGCGCCAACCAGTTGTTCGGCGCGGATCGCACCTCGGTCTGGATCCACGATCGCCGCGCCCGTCACCTGGTGCTGCAGGCGTCGTCCGATCCGGCCGACGTCGCGCGCGGCGTGGGCGTCAGCTCCGAGGACGGCTCGGCGCCCGCTGCGATCTCGATGCGCCGCGCGCGCGCCGAGATCATCGCGCCGCCGGAAGGCGAAGCGACCGCGATGGTCACGGTGCCGCTGCGCGGCTGCCGCCGCGCGCTCGGCACCATCGTGTTCGAGGGCGTGCGGGTCGAGACCGGCGGCGAGATCGACCTGCTCGACCGCGCCGACGAGCTCGGCCGCCAGCTCGCGAGCGCGATCGAGAACATGCAGCTGCTCGAGGACGTGATGCGCTCGCGCCGCGAGCTCGAGAACACCTTCGACTCGATCTCGCACCTCGTCGCGGTTTCCGACTCGCGCGGCCACATCGTCCATGTCAACCAGGCGTTCGCGACCCGGGTCGGGCGCAAGCGGGAGGAGCTGATCAACCAGCCGCTCGCTGATCATCTCGGCCCCGAGCTGGGCGGCTGGCTCGAGCGGCACAAGTCGTCGGCCCCGCGCGCGCACGGCGACTCCGCGATCACCATCGAGGTCGTCGATCCGATGCTGAAGGGGCCGTTCATGGTGACGGTGACCGATCTGCTGAACCACGACCGCGAGCCGGTCGGCCGCGTGATCGTCGCGCGCGACCTGACTCCGCAGACGCGGCTCGAGGCCGAGCGCGAGGAGCTGCGCAAGCGCCTGACCCAGAGCGAGAAGCTCGCCGCCCTCGGCCAGTTCGTCGCCGGCATCGCCCACGAGCTGAACAATCCGCTGCAGGGCGTGCTCGGCCACCTGGAGCTGCTCCGCACCACGGGGGCCTTCCCCAAGCAGCTGCGCCGGGAAGTGCAGGTGATTTACCGTGAAGCCGACCGCGCCGCCAAAATCGTGCGCAACCTGCTGGTGTTCGCCGGTTCGCGCCGCCTGACCCTGCGCTCGGTCAGCCTCAACGTGGTGCTGCAAAAGGTCCTTGCCCTGCGCACACCCGCACACCGCGCCATTGGCATCGAAGTCGTGCGACACTATGACGACAAGTTGCCGCGGGTGAAGAGCGATCCGCTGCTGCTGCATCAGGTCTTTCTGAACATGGTGATGAACGCCGAGCACGCGGTCGCCGCGACCGGCAAGAACGGCCGCATCGAAATCAGCACCTCCGTCGCGCCGTCCGGCGATCGCATCGTCGCGACGCTGCGCGATACGGGGGGCGGGATTCCCGAGGACACGTTGTCGCGCATATTCGAGCCGTTCTACACGACCAAGGAAGTCGGCAAGGGCACTGGCCTGGGGCTGGCCATCACGTACGGCATCGTGCAGGAGCACGGCGGGCAGATCGTCGCCGCGAACCATCCGGAGGGCGGGGCCGTGTTCACCGTCGAGTTGCCGATTGCACCGTCACCAGGACGCTGAAGCATGATTGACGAAACGTTTCTGACGACGGAAGAAGTCCTGGAGTACCTCCAGGTCAACCTCCGCACCGTGTACCGGCTGATCAAGGCCGGCAAGATTCCCGCTGTCCGTGTCGGCCGCCAGTGGCGGTTCCGCAAGCGCGACATCGACGCCTGGCTCGACAGCCAGCGCCCGCGCGGCGGCGCCGACCGCCGGGCGCCAGCGACGGCGTCGACGCGCCCGGCCACCGCCGGCAACGCCCGCCCGCGCGTCCTGGTCGTCGACGACGAAGCGAGCATCCGCGACCTGCTGGCGAAGACGCTCGCGCTTGCCGAGTACGACGTGGACGTCGCCCCGGACGGCCGCTCCGCGCTCGAGCGCATGCGGCTCTATCCCTACGATCTGCTGATCGCCGACCTCAAGATGCCGGGCATGGACGGGCTCACGGTGATCCGCGAGGCCAAGCGCTACAAGGCGGATCTGCCGGTCATCATCATCACCGGCTTCTCGACCGAGTCGAGCGCGATCGAAGCGGTCAACCTCGGCGTCGCCGGCTACCTCACCAAGCCGTTCCGCGTGCCGCAGGTGCTCGCCGCTGCAGCGAAAGCGCTCGGCGAATAGAGAAAAGGGCTGAGGGCTACGGGCTGAGGGCTGAGCGCGCAGGGCTGAAGCCGGTAGCCCCGAGCCCTCAGCCCTCAGCCCTTTCATGATCCAGCTCTCCGATCTCACCAAGACCTTCGGCGACCGCACCCTGTTCGACCACGTCACGTGGCAGATCACGGACCGCGAGCGCGTCGGCCTGTGCGGCCCCAACGGCGCCGGCAAGACCACCCTGCTCAAGATGATGGCCGGGCTCGACGAGCCCGACGAGGGCGCGATCCTCAAGCCGTCCGCGCTGACGGTCGGCTACCTGCCGCAGGACGGCCTCAACCACGCCGGCCGCACCGTGTTCGACGAAGCGTCGAGCGCGTTCGGCCAGTTGCTGGCGATGAAGGCCGAGATGCACGCGCTCGAGGATCGCCTCGGCGACGCCGCGATTCCCGAAGCCGAGCACGAGGCGATGCTGCACCGCTACAGCGATCTGCAGGATCACTTCCGCATGCACGACGGCTACAGCATCGAGCTCAAGACCGCGACGGTGCTGCAGGGGCTCGGGTTCAAGACCACCGACTTCGAGCGGCCGACCGAGACCTTCTCCGGCGGCTGGCAGATGCGCATCGCGCTGGCGAAGCTGCTGCTGGGCGAGCCCAACCTGCTGCTGCTCGACGAGCCGACCAACCACCTCGACCTCGAGGCGCGCAACTGGCTCGAGGAATATCTCAACGCCTATCCCTACGCGGTGATCCTGGTCTCGCACGATCGCTTCTTCCTCGACGCGGTGGTGACGCGGATCGCCGACCTCACGCTGCGCACCCTGACCGACTACCACACCAACTACAGCGGCTACCTCGCCGAGCACCACGAGCGGATCGAGGCGATGCGCAAGGCCAAACGCGATCAGGACGAAGAGGTCGCGCGGGTCAGGATGTTCATCGACCGCTTCCGCTACCAGGCGACCAAGGCGTCGCAGGTGCAGAGCCGGATCAAGATGCTCGAGAAGGTGGTGCCGATCGAGGTGCCGCCCGAGCGCAAGAAGATCAACTTCAATTTCCCCGCCTGCGCCAAGAGTGGCCGCATGGTGCTCGAGCTCACGCACGTGCGCAAGTCGTACGGCGAGATCAGCATCTTCAAGGACCTCAACCTCCACATCGAGCGCGGCGACCGCATCGCGCTGGTCGGGCCCAACGGCGTCGGCAAATCGACGCTGATGCGCATGCTGTCCGGCGAGGAAACCCCCGACGCCGGCGAGCGCACGCTCGGCCACAACGTCGTGATGCAGTACTTCGCGCAGGACGAGGCGACCCGCATGGATCCGGCGCCGACCGTCTACGAAACGCTGTCCTCGGGATCGCCGCTGCAGATGGTGCCGATGATCCGCAACATTCTCGGCGGCTTCCTGTTCTCCGGCGACGACGTCTACAAGCACGTCCGCGTGTTGTCGGGCGGCGAGCGCACCCGCCTCGCGGTCGCGCGCATGCTGCTGCGGCCGTCCAACACGCTGCTGCTCGACGAACCGACCAACCATCTCGATCTCGACTCGAAGGAAGTGCTGCTCGACGCGCTGGTCGACTACGGTGGCACGCTGATCTTCGTCTCGCACGACCGCTACTTCGTCGAGCGGCTGGCGACCAAGATCATCGAGATCGGCAGCGGCACCGCGATCGCGTTCCCGGGGACCTACAAGGAGTTCCTGTATCACAAGGCGCACTCGGGAGAGACGCCGGCACGGCAGGATGGCAGGACGGCGGGACGGCAGGAAGGCAAAAAGGCCGAGGGCAGCAAGGCCGACGGAGCGCGAGCCTTTCAGGCGAGCGGGAACAAGGCGCCGCACCGCTTGGCTGAAAGCCTCGCGCTCCCGAAGCACGCTGCGCCGGCGCCGAAGAAACAGGATCACGACGAGAAGAAGCGCGTCGATGCCGAGGCGCGCAAGAAGCAGAAGGCCGCCGGCGCGCGGCAGGCGCGGATCGCGACCCTCGAGGCGCGCATCGCCGAAACCGAGGCCGCGATCAAGGAGGTCGAGCAGCAGATGTCGGCCCCCGGGTTCTACGAAGACCGCACCGGCGCCCAGCCGGTGATCGACCGCCATCAGGCCCTCATGTGGCAGGTCGGCGACCTCATGCAGCAGTGGGAAGAGCTGCAATCCATCCTGACGGAATCGTAATTGCATTACAATCCCGTAATCTGACGTTCAGGGAGTGAGGTCCCGAAACGCCTTGAATTACGCGGGTTTCCGCGATCTGTAACTGTCGAGGCGTGGGTACATGGTTTGCCCCTTGGCCTCGAGGTTACAGGTGCTTGTAGCATTGCCCGACATGCCTCAGCGATCCGACGCTCGTCCGCGGCGCCGCAAGACCGCCTCGTCCGTCCCCGCGACCCGGGGCGAACGGCGTCCCTCGGCTGAAACGCGTCCGGCACCCGACGACCGCTTTTTCCGCCACATCGTCAGCAGCATGCGCAACGGGGTCATCGCCTTCCGCCGTGACGGCACGTTGGCGCTGATCAACGATGAGGCCTACCGGATCTTCGGGCTGGCGGCGTCGGCCGGCGATGTCGGGCGCCCCTTCAACGACGTGCTGCGCCAATGCCCCGAGATCATCCGCGTGCTCTCCGGCGCCTTCGAGCTCAGCCACCTGCCGAACCGCGCGGAACTGCGGCTCAAGGATCTCGACCGGGTCATCGGCTACACCCTCTCCCAGGTCAAGGACGATGGCGCGGCGCCGATCGGCGCGGTGCTGTTCTTCAAGGACCTGACGCAGGTTGAGCAGCTCGAGGAGCGCGAGCGGCTGCGCGATCGGCTCGCCTCGCTCGGCGAGATGGCGGCCGGCATCGCTCACGAGCTCAAGAACCCGCTCGCCGGGATCGAAGTGATGGCCGGCCTGCTGCGGCGCCAGGTGCCCGACTCCAAGGACGCCCAGTCGCTGCTCGCCGACATCCTCAGCGAAGCGAAGCTCGCCAACGCGATCGTCGTCGAGATGCTGGAGTTCGTGCGGCCGGTGCGGCTGCAGGTCGAGAAGACCGATCTCGGCGACGTCATTCAGCAGTCGGTGACGATGGCCGAGTCGAAGGTGCCGCGCCGCAACTGCGCGGTCAGGCTGCAGCTCGAGGGGGCGCTCCCGGCGATCGACGGCGATCACCATCAGCTCTCGCAGGTCTTCACCAACCTGATCGCCAACGCGTTCGAGGCGCTCGACGGCAAGGGCTCCCTCACGATTTCCGCGGTGACCACCGCGATCGAAGCCGACCCGGCGTTTGCCGGCCTGCACCCGCCGACGCCGGCGGTGCTGGTCGAAGTGGCCGACGACGGCCCGGGCATTCCGGCGGATTTGACGGATCGGATCTTCAACCCGTTCTTCACCACCAAGGTCACCGGCACCGGGCTGGG
>JBKJRJ010000504.1:0-3257 GCA_046594705.1 Vicinamibacterales bacterium | reverse complement strand
GGTGGCGCCGAGCAGCGCCAGCGTCCACCCGGGCGCGGTGAAGACATAGTGGCCGCCGGCCGCCATCGCGATCGTGCCGAACACCATGCCGCCAATCGCCCCCTCGAGAGTTTTCTTGGGACTGATCGTCGGCGCCAGCGGGCGGCGCCCGAACGCGCGGCCGGTGTAGTACTGCGCGGAGTCGCTGACGACGATCACCACCAGCAAGAGGAGCACGGCTTCGCGCCCGGCCAGGGCGCGCACGGCAGCCAGGGCGCCCAGCGGCAGGCCGATGTAGACGATCGGCAGCACCGCGGCGGCCGCATCGCGCAGGATCGCGGGACCCGGCTGGCCCGACGCGACGGCGAGCGCGCCGATCACGATGGTCGCGGTCATCAGCACCGCGTCGGTCGCGCCGCTCTGGAGACCGATCGACCCGCAGGCCGCGAGCACCGCGGCGCCGGCCAGCAGGCGAGGCACGTGCGCGCCGAGCGCGCGGGCGATGTCCGCGTACTCGACGAACGCCAGAAGCGCCGCCACCGACGCCAGCACGAGAGTCGCGACCGGCGGCAGCAACCAGATGGTGCCGATGACGATCGGCAGCAGGACGAGCGCCGACCAGACACGCGTCATCGGGCTGCCGTGCCCCTGCGGCCGGCGCCCTGCCGCCGTCTGCCTGCTGCCGGCGGCGTCCTCACCGTCCGGCGACCGCCGGCTGATGAATGCCGCCGTAGCGGCGGTCGCGCTTCTGGTAGGCGACGACCGCCTCGAGCAGATGTTGCTGCCGAAAATCGGGCCACAGGGTATCGGTCACCCAGATCTCGGCGTAGGCGATCTGCCAGAGCAGGAAGTTACTGACGCGCATCTCGCCGCTGGTGCGGATGAGCAGATCGGGATCGGGCTGGCCCGCGGTATAGAGATAGGACGCGAACCGCGGCTCGTCCACCTCGTCGGGGGTCACGCCGTCCATCATCATCCGGCGCGCCGCCTCGACGATCTCGGCGCGGCCGCCGTAGTTGAGCGCGATGTTGAACTGCATGCCGCCGTTGCCGGCCGTGCGCTGCTCGGCGTCGCGCAGCTCGCGCTGGACGTCGGGCGCGAGGTCTTCCATGCGGCCGACGACCTTGAATCTGATGTTGTGGCGCAGCAACGTGTTCAGCTCGGAGCGCAGGTAGCGCTTGAGCAGCATCATCAGCGTCGAGACCTCGGTCGCGGGCCGCTTCCAGTTCTCGACCGAGAACGCGTAGAGCGTCAGCACCTGGATGCCCAGGCGCGCGGAGCCTTCGACAATGTCGCGGACCGAGTCGATGCCGGCGCGGTGTCCCTCGACCCGCGGCAGGTGGCGCTGCGCGGCCCAGCGGCCGTTGCCGTCCATGATCACCGCGACGTGCGCGGGCAGCCGGTCGAAGTTGACCTGGCGCGCGAGCGCGTCTTCGGCCGAGCCGGGCGTCACGGAGGCGAGGACCTCTTCTAGGCTCATGGGACTAATCGTCCATCATAACAATTCAATACTCGACCTTCATCAGGAACAAGCCCAGCGCCGGCGCGGTCCGGCCGGCCTGCGCGCGGTCGGGGGCGGCCAGCAGCCGGGTGATGTCCTCCACCGGCCGCTGCCCGCGGCCGATCTCGACCAGCGTGCCGACCAGGCTTCTCACCATGTAACGGAGGAAGCCCTTTCCGTCGATCTCGAAGATCAGGGTCGCCGGGTCCTCCCGCCGCCAGCCGGCGGTCAGGATCTCGCGCACGGTCGTGTGATTGATACTGCGCGCACTGCGGAAGGCCGCGAAATCGTGGGTGCCCGGAATCGCCCGGGACGCCGCCTCCATGCTGGCCAGGTCAAGCGGCTCGATGACGTGCCAGGCATACTGCCGGATGAAGGGCGGCACGGTCCGCCCGTTCCAGATCCGGTAGGAGTAGGTCTTGGCGGTGGCGCTGAAGCGGGCGTGAAAGGCGTCGGGGACGGTGGTGAGCTCGGTAATCCGGATCGACTCGGGCAGGTGGGCGTTGAGCGCGCGCACCAACTGCCAGTCCTCGATCGGCGAGGTCATTCGGGCGCTGGCCACCTGCCCCATCGCGTGCACCCCCGCGTCGGTCCGTCCCGCCCCGTGCAGCGTCACCGGCGCGCCCTCGATAGTCGCCAGCGCCTGCTCGATCAGGCCCTGCACCGACACACCCTTGCCCTGGCGCTGCCAGCCGACGAAGTCGCTGCCGTCGTACTGGACGACCAGTTTGATGGTTCTCATGACGAGTTACGCCGCCGGTCCGGCCTGAGCCGCCTCCCGCGGAGGCCTTCAGGCCCGCACCCGCGGCACCGCCGAAGACCTGCGCGGCGAGTCACACGCCCCTACGCCCGGCTTCCGGGTTTCGTGACCGGCCTGCCGTTCGCGCACATCGGGCAGGCATCGGCCGGGTAGGTCGGCACTGCCATGCGGACGAGCGCCTGCAGCGGCAGATCCAATCGTCCCGGATCGCTGCCTCGATCGATGATCGCCGCGGCGCCGAGCACGGTGGCGCCGGCCGCCTCGGCCACGGCGATCGTCTCGCGCGTCGAGCCGCCGGTTGTGATCACGTCCTCGACGACAATCACGCGGTCGGACGGCGCCAGCGTGAAGCCGCGCCGCAGCGTCAGCGTGCCGTCCTGGCGCTCCGCGAAGATCGCGCGGAGCTGCATGGCGCGGCCGACCTCCTGGCCGATGACGATGCCCCCCAGGGCGGGCGACAGCACCACGGTCGGCTGCAGGTGCTCGAGGCGCGCGGCGAGCGCGCGCCCCAGTTGCTCGGCATAGTCGGGATGCTGCAGGACCAGCGCACTCTGCAGATAGCGATCGCTGTGCAGCCCGGACGACAGCCGGAAATGCCCCTCGAGCAAGGCGCCCGCCTGGCGGAAAAGATCGAGTACGTCGTCTTCTGTCATATGTGATCCCGAATCACCCGTGGGGCCCGCTCTTCCGACCGGGCCACCCGCATCTCACGGAACCGGCGCGATCGCGCGGCCGTTCCTCGCGGCAGGGTGGGAGCGGTGAGGAACAGCGACAGCAGGACGAGAGAGCGTTGCAGCGTGCGCATGACTTCCTTATTTGACCAGACCAGTGATCTTGATGATGTCCCGGTTGTTGGATCCCTGGGTGAAGTAGATCGTCTTGCCGTCCGGCGACGGCGCAACTTCGAACAGCAGGCCGGAGCGGAAATCGGTGAGCGGTACTGGTTTGGCGGCCCCTACGGTCCAGCGCCACAAGTTGGAGACCGGATTCCTCAGCGAAAAAGCGGCGACCACGGCC
>JBKJRJ010000416.1:0-4816 GCA_046594705.1 Vicinamibacterales bacterium | reverse complement strand
CGCGACGCGTCGCCCGCCACATACAGGCCGGTCAGGTGGGTGGCCTCGTACTTTCCGGTGGCGATGGTGCCCTTCTCGTTGAGCTGGCAGCCGAGGTCGAGCGCGAGTTTGGACTGCAGCTCCTGCCCCATGGTGAAGAACAGCGCATGACGGGCGAGCGGCTCGCCGGTCGTGAACGCGATGCGTTCGAGCTGCCCGTCTCCCTCGAGGCGTGCGATCGGTTCGCTACGCAGGCCGATACCGTGCCGCGCGAGCCGCGCCAGGTCCTCGTCGGCCAGCTCCGTCGGACCATCGGTGCAGAGCACCAGGTCCCGGCTCCAGCCGGTCAGCTCGAGCGACAGCCCGAGCCCGCGGGCGCCGCGTCCGTAAATCGCCAGCGGACGGTCGCGCACTTCCCAGCCGTCGCAGTACGGGCAGTGGAAGACGCTGCGGCCGTAGAGTTCCGCGACACCCGGGAGGTCCGGCAGTTTGTCCACCACGCCGGTCGCGATCAGCAGCTTGCGCGAGAGGAACGACGAGCCGTCCGACAGCTCCACGTAGAAGCGGGAGTCGCGGCACTGCGCGACTGTGACTTCGCAGTGGCGCAGCTCGACAGTGTCGTACTGCCGCAACTGCTCGCGCGCGATGTCGAGGAACTCACCCGGCGGCATGCCGTCGCGCGACAGGAACCCGTGCATCGCGTGCGACGCGGCGTTGCGCGGACGGCCGGCATCGAGCACCAGGATACGCCGGCGGCTCCGGCCGAGGATGAGCGCCGCGCTCAATCCCGCCGGACCGCCGCCCACGATGATGACGTCGTACATCAGGCTCCCGAGCCGTGCGCCATTCGCGTGGTCTCCCTCAATCTGCAATCTGCAATCTGCAATCTGCAATCTTCAATCTTCAATCTCTAGTCCGCCCTGACCCACTTCCACATCTCGCCAAATGTCGCCGCCTTGCCCTGCATCAGGAGGCCGGTGCGGAAAATCTTGCCGGCGGCATAGACGAGCGCGAGCGCCGTGGCGCTCGTCAGCACGACCGACAGGATGATCTGCCAGGCAGGAGGGCCGGGCGGGATCGCGATGCGGAGGAGCATCAGGAAGGGGGCGTTGGTCGGGAACAGCGAGAGGCCGACCGCCACGGGGCTATCGGGCGCGTTGATGATCGCGAACCAGGTCATCCATGGCAGCATCATGATCAGCATCGCCGGGGTCATCATGCCCTGCGCGTCCTTGAGGTCGGTGCAGGCGGCGCCGATGGTGATGAACATGGATCCGAACATGACGACGGCCATCGGCAGGAAGACGACCACCCAGGCCAGGTCGATCATCCGGACGGCGTCGCCGTAGCCGAAATGGCGTGCCGTGAAGATCCCGCCGGTGATGTAGATGACGGCGAGCAGCACGGAGACGCCGGCGCTGCCGAGCAGCTTCCCCATCATCAGCTGATACGGCGTGACCGACCCAATCAGCACCTCGCTGATGCGGCTCATCTTCTCCTCGATCACGCTGTTGAGCAGCTGGGGCGCGCTCGACAGCACGGAGAACAGGATGATCATCATCATGGCGACCGGGATCGCGGTCGTCCGGACGCGGTCGACTTTCGCGGCGGCTTTGATGCCGCCGCCGGAGTCGCGCGCCACCAGTCCCAGCTCCGAGACGTCGATCCGGCGCGTCAGCCGGGTCACGACCGCCCGATCGATCGACGCCGCGCGGAAGCGCTGGTTCAGGATCTCGCGGTTGAGCGTGGCGCCGATCCACGATGGCAGCGGCCGGTATCCCGGGTGGTTCGAGTAGTAGCGGATCGCCGAGCTGGCATCGGGGTCGAGCGCATCCGCGGGGATCTCCACGAACGCGAAGATCTCGTCGCGCTTCACGCGATCCGACAATTGCGCCCGGGCGCCGTCGTCGTCAGGCGCGAAGGTCTCGGGCAACGGCAGGAACCTCGGCCGCGTCTGCGCGCCGCCGTCGGGCGCGGCGGTCGCGCGGTTCCACTCGGCCGCGGCGGCCTCGAGTGGCTCCAGCAGGACGCCGGACCGATCGACCACCACGAACGGCCGGTCCTTGACGTCGACCGCATCGCGCGTGAACTGCTGCACGCCGATCGTGATCCCCATGAAGAGCGGCATCATCAGCAGCCCGACCAGGAACCCTTTGGACCGGACGAGCGTGGTGAACTCCGAGAGCGCGACGATGCAGGCTTTGTTGGTCATACCGCAGCCTCGTCCACCGGCCTGGCGATGCGGACGAAAATGTCGTGCAGCGAGGGACGGGTGACCTCGAAGTGATAGACCGCGGTGCGGGCGGCGAGCGCCTGGAGGAACCGCTGCGGGTCGGCGGAGAGCTGGACCTCCTGCAGCTGGCCGTAGTCGTTGACCGACCGCACCTCGGGGAGGCCCTGGAGCGCGGCGGCACCGGCGGCGGTGCGGACGCGGACGGTGTCGAGCCCGTATTGCGCCTGGATCTCGTCGAGCGTGCCGTCGAGCACCTTGCGGCCGCGGAAAATCATGAAGATGCGATCGCACATCTTCTCGGCGGTCGCCATGTCGTGGGTGCTGAAGACGACGGTGGTGCCGCGGCGGCGCATCTCGAGGACGGCGTCCTTGAGCGACTCGGCGTTGACCGGATCGAGGCCCGAGAACGGCTCATCGAGGATGAGAAGCGCCGGCTGGGAGATGACGGCGGCGACGAACTGGACCTTCTGCGACATCCCCTTCGACAAGGCCTCGACCTTCTTGGCGTCCCACCCCTGCATGCCGAGGCGGGCCATCCAGTCGTCGATCACCGGGTCGAGTTCCGCGACGGTGCGCCCTTTCAGCTGGCCGTAGTAGCGGAGCAGGCGCCGTACCGGCATCTTCTTGTAGAGGCCGCGCTCCTCGGGCAGGTAGCTGACGCGGTCACGGGCGGCGCCGGTGTCGGCCGAGCCGAGGACTTCGATCGTGCCCTGGTCCGGCAGCAGGATGTGCATGA
The DNA here is from genome assembly GCA_046594705.1 of Vicinamibacterales bacterium. Taxonomy (GTDB): domain Bacteria; phylum Acidobacteriota; class Vicinamibacteria; order Vicinamibacterales; family 2-12-FULL-66-21; genus JAICSD01. The sequence goes on along the minus strand of JBKJRJ010000416.1, from coordinate 1,868 downwards.
TCATCCTGAGCGTCGTCGTCTTGCCGGAGCCGTTGGGACCGATGAAACCGTAGATGGAGCCTTCGGGAACCGCGAGCGTCAAGCCGTCCACCGCCGGGATCCCGTTGAACTGTTTCGAGACGTGGGAGAGGCGGATGGCAGTGTTCACGCGGGGGATATTGTACGGGTTTGACAGCTTGTGAAAGATTTCACATTATAAATAGCGGTGCCGCACGGTTGGCCGGCGAAAAGCCGGCACTTCGATATAGGATGCGCTTTGCGAAACGTACGGACTCTTTAGACGATGAGTCAGATTTTCCACCGCAGCACAAATATTTACTCCAGGCTGAGCATCCTGGCCCTGGTCGGGTTCCTGGCGTTCCTGGGCTGGGTCGTGGTCACCATTTCGTGGTCGGGCTACGTCACCGGACAGAGCCTGAGGCGCGATCAGCCGGTGCAGTTCAGCCATGCGCACCACGTGGGCGCGATGGGCATCGATTGCCGCTACTGTCACACGACGGTCGAAGAGTCGGCGTTCGCCAATATCCCGCCGACCAAGACCTGCATGAACTGTCACTCGCAAATCTGGACCAACGCCCCCATTCTGGAGCCGGTTCGCGCCAGCTTCCGCGAAAACCGCCCCATGGAATGGACGCGGGTCCACGACCTGCCGGATTTCGTGTATTTCAACCACAGCATCCATGTGGCCAAGGGCGTCGGGTGTGCGACCTGTCACGGCGCGGTCGACAAGATGCCACTCATGTATCAGGAACACAGCCTGCAGATGAGCTGGTGCATCGACTGCCACCGCAATCCCGCGAAGTTCGTGCGACCGAAGGATCAGGTGTTCAACATGGCGTACGAGCGTCCGGCGGACGACCCCGACATGGGGGCTCGCCTGGTGCGGGAGTACAAGATTGCCGGCGTGGAGCAGCTCACGAACTGCTCGACGTGTCATCGATGAAGCGGCCCGTGTCGGGCGGCCAGTTTCCGGCAATCGGAGACAAGTGCTTTACCGGCAACTGGATACAGCTAACCGGTAACTGATTTTTATGGACCTTTCCGCTATTAAATCGCGCCTGGCCGGCACTGAAGGCCGTCTCTATTGGCGCAGTCTCGGCGAGCTGTCGGACTCCGATCAGTTCCGCGACTACCTGCACCGGGAGTTCCCCGAACAGGCGTCGCAGTGGAACGATCCCAAGGGGCGCCGCGAGTTCCTGAAGCTGATGAGCGCGTCGCTGGCGCTGGCGGGCGTGAGCGCCTGTACCAAACAGCCGCCGGAAAAGATCATCCCCTACGTCCGTCAGCCGGAGAACATGGTTCCGGGCCGCCCGCTGTTCTATGCGACTGCGATCCCGTTTGCCGGCGTGGCCGCCCCGGTGCTGGTGGAAAGCCACGAGGGTCATCCGACCAAAGTCGAAGGCAATCCACAACATCCAGCCAGCCTGGGAAGTACCGACATCTTTTCGCAGGCCGCGATCCTCACCCTCTACGACCCCGATCGGTCGCAGACGGTTTCGTATCGCGGAGAGGTCCGCGGGTGGGGTGATTTCCTGTCAGCTGTCACGGGCAGCCTTGCCACGCAGAAGGCCAAGCAGGGAGCCGGCCTCCGGTTCCTGACGGAAACCATCACCTCCCCCACCGTCGGGGAACAGATAGCGCTCGTCCAGAAGGTATTCCCGCAGGCGAAGTGGCATCAATGGGATCCGGTCACGCGGGACGCCGCGCGCGCCGCCGCCCGGCATGGTGCCGGCGCGCCGTCGGACGCCCTCTATCACTTCGACAAGGCCGACGTCATCGTCACGCTGGATTCGGACTTCCTTTCGTGCGGCGCGTCGAGCGTTCGCTACTCGCACGATTTCGCCGCGCGCCGCCGCGCCGGCGTCGAC
>JBKJRJ010000301.1:0-12408 GCA_046594705.1 Vicinamibacterales bacterium | reverse complement strand
CTCGTCCTGCGCAGCCGGTTCGTCGGCGTGTTCGCGGTGCTGGTCGTCGCCGGATTCGCCGCGTTCCTCGTCCAGGTGTCCTGGATGCTGCGGCATCCCCGTCCGCGGCCACCCGCCATCCGCCGTCCGGATCCTGCCGTCCTGCACGCGGGCGCCGCGCTCGCCTCACTCGCGATCGCGTGCGCCCTTGGTTTGTGGCTCGCGCTCGCGCCGGCGTCTGCGTCGACGGCGAGAGTCGCGATGGCGTATGGCGTCTTCGGACTTGTCGGGTTTCTCGCTCAGATGGTGGTCGCGATGGAGGGGCGCCTGCTCCCGCTGTTCGCGTGGTACTGGGCGTCGGCCAACGCCGATGGACGGCCGGTGCCGGCGCCGCACGAGCGGCCATGGCGGGCCGGCCAGCTGACCGTGTTCGTGCTGTGGATCGTCGGAATCCCGGCGCTCGCCGGCGGCCTGGCGCTCGACGTGGTGCCGCTGGTCCGCCTCGCCGCCTGGTGCCTGCTGGCCGCGACCCTGCTCGACGCCGTTCAGGTGTGGCACATCGTGCGCCCCGCCTGGGGCAGGTGACGGGCGAAGGACCCCGCCAGACACATTTCCGCATGGACGTCATCGAATCCCTGCCCTCGAGCTCGACATGGGGACGGCCTTCCCGGCGTGGACGTACGGCGGAGGGCCTGGCCGTCGCGTTCGCCCCTGCCGGCGTCGCGGCCACGGCGCACTGAGCGATCCGGAGCGTAGACGCTCTATGATGGCGTCATGCAGACGGCCGAAGCGCTCCTCAGGACCACCCCCATTTTCAGCCGCCTGTCGCCCGCCGATCGCCAGACGATCGCGGCGCTGGCCGAAGTGCGGGAGTTCGGGAAGGGAGAGCTGATCTTCGAGCAGGACTCGCCGTCGGCCTTCTACGCGATCGCATCGGGACGGGTGAAGATCTTCAAGATGATGCCGAACGGCAAGGACGTCATTCTCGAGGTGTTCGGTCCGGGGGATCCGCTTGGCGCGGTGGCGGCCTACATGGAACGTCCGTTCCCCGCGAGCGCGGCGGCGCTGGAAGAGACCACCTGCGTGGTCATTCCACGCCCCGCCTTCTTCCGCCTGCTCGAGTCGAACCCCTCCCTCGTCCGCGGGCTGCTACTCGGACTGACCACGCGGCTGGTGGAATTGACCAACCGGCTGGCGGAGCTCACGGGCGGGCGGATCGAGCCGCGCTTCGCGCGGCTGTTCCTGAAGCTCGGCACCGAGATGGGCCGTCCCGACCGCGGCGGCACCCTCATCCCTCTCGCCCTGTCGCGCCAGGAGCTTGCCGACATGACCGGCACCACGATCGAGACGTGCATCCGCATCATGAGCCGCTGGAACAAGGATGACGTCCTGCGCACTGAGAAGGACGGCTTCGTTGTGCTCGATCGACCGGTGCTCGAGCGGATCTCCTCCCAATAGGTTCTTGGTCCCTAAGTCCCTAAGTCCCGGGTCCTTGGTCCCGGGTCCTTGGTCCCGGGTCCTTGGACCGTGGTCCTTGGTCCCTGGCATTTGGTGTGCTCCGCGGTTTCAGCATGGCTGAACGACTCGAGGATTTGCGTGTATTTCAGATGGCCATGGAGTTCTGGCGATCAGTAACTCCACTCTTCGACCGTGCCGCCTATCGCAATGATCGCGATCTTCGTGATCAGACCAGCCGCGCGAACGATTCGATCCCGTCGAACATCTCGGAGGGCTTTGAACAAGGCAGCGATGTGGCGTTCGTGCGGTATCTCTATCACTCGAAGGGTTCTGTTGGCGAGGTGGTCTCGCGGCTGCGGCAAGCGCAGTTGAAGGGCTACATCACCGAACCCGAACTTGCCGGTCGGGTTGCCGCGGCCGATCGGCTCTCGCGAAGCCTTGGCGCGTTGATCCGGTATCTCGACTCTTGCGGCTGGAGAGACCGCGGCCGCCACAAATCCCGCCTTCGAGCCCAAGAACTCAAATCCAGACAGTCCGCCCCCGAAGGCGCCCGCGGCAACCCGTCCCCGACGAAGGACTCAGGACCAACGCTTCTGAGACCCAGGACCGGACCCAGGACCGAAGACCCAGGACCGGAGACCCGGGACTGACGACCCGCGACCCAGGACCCGGGACGAACGACGCGGGACGAACGACCCGGGACTACGGACCCGGGACTACGGACTAAGGGACTAAGGGACTAAGGGACTAAGGGACCCACTACCCCGCCTTCTCGATGTGGACGAGATAGGCCTCGACCATCAGCAGATTCTTCTCGCCCGAGCGCTGAACGACGTTGAGGAGCCGATCCATCTTGACGACTTCCTCGAGTTGCTCGTCGATGAACCACTGCAGGAAGCTCTGGCCCAGGTAGTCGTTGTCCTTGACCGCCTGATCCATCAGCGCGGTGATCTGGCGCGTGACTTCCTGCTCCCAGGTCAGCGCCGCCTGCACGGCGGCCTCCGCGGACGCGAAGGTGGGCGTGGCGGCCGGGATCTCCGGGATACGCAGCTCCCCTTTCGTGTCGAGCACGTACTTCACGAATTTCATCGCGTGCTGGCGCTCTTCCTCCGCCTGGTCGAAGAAGAGCTTCGCCAGCAGGGTCAGCTGGCTGCGCTGGAAATGCGCCGCGATGCTGACGTACTGCATGCTGGCGCCGAATTCATGGCCGATTTGTTCGTTGAGGGCTTTGGCGAGCGCCGCACTGATCATCATCCTCGCATTATATGCGGGCGTACGCGTCGCAGCAGGTGGCGCAGACGCGCTGCACCACGGAAAACCCGGTCAATCGCACGTCCGGGGCGACGTAGCCGTCCCGCACCGGCTCGCGCCGCAGGAGATCGGTGCTCAGGTATTTCTTGTTGGAGTCGGGAAACACGGTGGCGACCACGGCGCCGGCCCCCATCCGGTGCTGTACCGTGATGGCCCCCGCCAGGTTCGCGCCGGACGAGATCCCGACGCCGAGCCCCAGCTCGCGCGCGAGCGCCTGCGCCATCAAAATGGCGTCCCCGTCGTGGACGGCGACGATCTCGTTCAGTTCCGCCAGGTGCACGACGGCCGGAATGAACTCGTCCGAGATGCCTTGAATGCGGTGGTGCCCACATTTGTAGCCGGTGGACAGCGTCGGCGACTCGGCCGGCTCGATGGGATGGACGCGGATGCGCGCGTCGTGACGGCGGAGCGCGCGGCCGACGCCCATCACGGTGCCGCCGGTGCCCACGCCGGCGACGAACGCGTCGAGTGTCACGCCGCTCGACGCCAGCTGCTCCAGAATTTCCGGGCCCGTCGTGGCCTCGTGCGCGATCGGGTTCGCCTCGTTCGAGAACTGCGACGGCAGGAACACGCAGGGGTCTTCCGCGGCGAGCGCTTCCGCGCGATCGATGCACCCCTGGAATCCGCCGTCGTCACGACTGACGGTGACGACGCGAGCGCCGAAGCTGGCCATCAGATCCACCCGCTCGCGGCTCATCCAGTCCGGCATGAAGATGGTGACGGGATGGCCGAACGCCCGGCCGATCGCCGCGATCGAGATCCCCGTATTCCCGCTGGTCGCCTCGGCGATGGTATCGCCCGGTTCCAGCCGGCCGTCGCGCGTCGCCTCGTCGATGATGTGCAGCGCCATTCGATCCTTGATGCTGCCGGTGAGGTTCATCTGCTCGGACTTCGCGTAGACGGTCCGCGGCTGGCCGCGCCACTCGAAGTGGACCGCCAGCAGCGGCGTGTTGCCGACCAGCCGTCGCAGGCCGTGAAGACGGGGACCGGCCACGACCGGCACCTACTTGCCGCTCGATTCGGCAACGACCTGGCCCCATCGCAGGAGCACCGGACGTGAACCGCCCTCAGCGGTGGCCTCGCCGCGCGACCGGAACGCCAGGTAGTCCGCCTCCGGGGCTCGCCCGTCCGGCTGGTTCAGCAACGTCGGCACGAACCAGGCATCGTCGGCAGGCAGCATCCGACCTGTCCGATAGTCCGTGACGAAGACCGCGGCGACCGGCTGGTTCGGGTGGGCTTTCAGGTAATTGGCGAGACAGCCGGCGGAGCGAAACGGCCGCGGCGTCTTCAACTGGTCGACCAGCTCGGCAGCCACCTGCAAATTGCCAATGACACGGGTGCAGTTGGTACAGCGATCGCCCACCTGCAGCGGCGCGGGGCGAATCGAGCTGCATCCGGCGACGATGGCGACGACGACCACGGCGTAGAGCGCTCTCATGGGACCCTCCTGACTATTCCGGTTCAATCCAGATCGACCGGGCGACCTGCCGCTCGATCGCGAGTTCCGTCTGATCGCAGGCGAAGACGATGCCCGGAAACGTCTGCAGCACGACGATCGATGCGCCCGGGCTGACCCCCATGGCGGCGAGGCGCTCCGCGCGCGGGGTGAGATCCCGCGTCACGCGAGCCACGCGGCCGCGGGCGCCCGCGCGCAGTGCGGACAGCGGCCGCAGCCCGGGATCAGAAGGCGACATGGAAGAACCTCAAGGCGGCGTTCAGGGCGGCCCCCGTGCCGACCGCCATTACGGTGACGAACGCGAGAATCGCGAAACCGGTGCGCAGGCCGCGCTCCTTCACGATCATCAGGAAGTTGGCGATACAGGGCACGAACAGCGTCATGACCGTGAGCGCGACGACGGCCTGGACGTGGCTCAGCGCCCCGTCGCGCGCCATCAGGAACAGGCCCGCGGCGCCGTAATCGCGGCGCAGGAAGCCCATGACGAACACTTCGGCGGCCTTCGGCGGCAAACCGAGCAGGCCGCTCACCACCGGCCGCGAGACGTTCGTGATCGCCGTCAGCGCGCCGACGCGATCGAGGCCGAACAGCAGGACCGTGCCCACCAGAAACAGGGGCACCGCCTCTCCCAAGTACCACCGGATCCGCAGTCTCGTTTTGGTCAACAGGTTGCCGAGCCGGGGCATCCGCATCGGCGGCAGTTCCATGATGAAGTCGGAGCGGTCGCCGGGCAGCACGCGCGCGGCGAGGAACCCGACCAGGATGATCTGCATCACGACGACGCCGAAGAGCGTCAGCAGCGCCCAGAACGAGATGCCCCCCAGGATTCCCATGATGGTGGCCAGTTGCGCGGAGCAGGGCACGCCGAGCGCCAGCAGGAGGATCGCAATCAGCCGCTCCTTCGGCGTCGACAGGACCCTCGTCGTCATGGTCGCCATGGTGTCGCAGCCCAGCCCGAGCACCATCGGCAGGACGGCGCGGCCGTTCAGGCCCATGGTGCGGAAGATGCGGTCGCTGAAAATAGCGAGCCGTGGAATGTAGCCGCTGTCCTCGAGGAAGCCGAACACCAGGAAGAAGGTGGCGACGACCGGCAGGACGATTGCGATCGCGTAGGTGAGGCCCATCGTGATCAGTCCGTACTCGCCGACCAGGAAATCGCGGACGAACGGCAGCGGGATGTGGGCGGCGGCGGCGGTCGCCCACGGATTGAGATAGGTCCCAAACAGTCCGTTCTCGAGCAGCCCGACCAGCGTCTGTGCCCCGAGGACGCCGACAAAGAGATACGTGACATACAGGACGGCGAGCAGAATGGGGACCCCGGTGAGGGGCTGCCGGACCGCGCGGCCGAGCCACTCCTGGAACCGGCCCAGCGAGAGCGTGCCGATGGTGCGGAACCGCCCGGACATCTCGTCTGCCCATTGCAGGTGCGAGAGGCCGGCATCGGCGGCCGCGCGCACCCGGCCCGCCAGGGGAAGCGCGTCGCGGAGCTCGGCGAGCCCGCGCCCCTCGGGGGCGACCGCTTCGATCACCGGGATGCCCAGCGCCTCCGACAGGCCGGCGGCATCGATATCGACGCCGCGCGCATGCGCCTCGTCGATCATGTTCAGGACGAGAATGGTCGGCAGCCGGAAGTCCGCGATCTGCGAGGTCAGCATCAGCGCGCGCCGCAGGTTCCGTGCGTCGGCGACCTGCACGATGAGCTCGACCCCGTTGCCGGCGATCAGCTCGCGGGTGACGTTCTCGTCCTCGCTCAGCGGGCCTTCGAGCGCGTTCACCCCAGGTGTATCGACGATGTCGCAGACCTCGGCGCCGACGGTGGCGCGGCCGCGGGTCAGGGTGACGGTCGTGCCTGGGTAGTTCGAGACGGTGACGTAGCGCCCCGTGAGCCGCCCGAAGATGACGCTCTTGCCGACGTTCGGGTTACCGACGAGCGCAATCCTCAGCGGGTGCGCGCGCAGGCGCAGCAGCGGGCGCGGGGTCAGAGCCGCGATGGCATGGGGACAGGACACATCCCGCACCAGCGCAAGGGCGGGACCACGCGGGAATGCCCGGATTCCGCCGGGTGGGCGGCGGAAATGGAAAGAGCTGCCGGTTTTCCGGCAGCTCTTTCTGGTGTCTGGCGGTCGGCTTTTGCCTACTGCCTTCGACCTTCTAACGTTTTGCGTGCTACCAGAGATAGGTCAGCCGCAGCCAGCCGGTGTGCGCCCGGTAGCTGCGATAGAGGTACCCCGAGTAGATGGCGCTGGCGAAGACGCCGGTCGTGCCGTTGACGGGATTCAGCTGGTTGAGGGTGTCCGCTCCCAGCGCGAAGTCTTCGACCTTGTACTGCTGGTAGCCGTAGGTGCCACCCAGCGTGAGGTTTGGCCGCACGTAGTACTGCAGGTCGAAGCGTCCATCGGTCAGGGTGTTCTTGAGCGGCGCGAGCTGTGACAGCGGCAGCGTGGTGAACACTACCTGCTCCGGCTTCAGGTTGTAGACATAGGTTGCCCGTCCGTCGCTGATGTCGTAGCCGAGGCGGATGTCCATCTTCGGGAGACACTTCAGGAAGTCCGCGCTGGCCGAAAGGGTCTTGACCTTGTCGGCCTGGTCCATCCACCAGTCACGCGTCGGATCGTTGAACGAGAGGTTCGTCGCGCTGAGCGGGTTCGCGGTCCTGGAGTACTGCAGGGCCGTATATTTATCGACGCCGTAGTTGACGCCAAGGTTGACGGTTTTAGCCGGCACCAGGTCGGCGCCGACGGTCCACCCGCGGTTGTTGTTGCTGCGCAGCCCGAACCCGCTCTGGCCGTACCTGTCGTTGCCGGTGCTGACCGAGCCGTTGATGTCGAGAAAACCAGTCGGCGTCACGCTGATGAGCGCGGTCACCCGGTCGCGTTTCCGGCTGGCGATGTCGAAGTGGCGCATGTCGGGCTGCTCCCCGACTTCCTCGAGCAGCCCCGGCTGCAAGCCCGAGCCGACGCGGTTCGAGTGCTCGTACTTCGTGCGCAGCGTCACATACTGGTTGCCGGTGCTGTCGACCGACGCCCGGAAGGTGTCTTCCGCGGTCTTCTCGAAGATGCGGAACGTGCGGTCGCCGTCTTCACGCGTGAACCCGGCGCTCAGCCCAAGGTATTTGTGCGGGCTGACGGAGGCGTCGAGGTCGAGGGTCTGGCGCTTGATACTCGACGGTTCGTTCTCCCAGATCGCAGTGCCGAGCGCCCAGTCGCCGACCAGCGCCTGCGACTGGTAATGCGGCGTTTTGTTGGCGTAGTCGTAGTAGCGGTACTTGGCGTTCAGCCAGACGTACTCGGATGGCCGCGAGTTCAGGCTGTAGACCATCGACACGATGTCGGCCTTCGCCTGCGCGCTCGATCTCAGGAGCGGCGGCGCCACCAGGGTCAGGGCCGTGTTCACCGTCGGATTCACCAGGTCCTCGTTCTGGCTCCACCGCCCGACCGAGATGAAGGCCGAGGCGCGGCTGCGTGCGGGCAGCTTGTAGGAACCGTTCACGGTGTAGGCAAACGACTGGTTGGTCGGCCACAGCACGGCGAGCCCCGACGACGACCCGCCGCTGATGTCGACCGCCCGCAGCGGGTTGTCGAACTGCACGGTCGGGCGCTGATTGCGGTACCAGGACGCGCTGTAGCCCACGGCGACCAGTCCCCGGGCATTGGCGAACTCGACGCCGCCCGTGACGTCCGTGGTGCGATCGTCGGTCGGCACGCCCATTTCGACCACCGGGCTGAGGCCGGGCGACGTCCCGAAGCCGAACGACATCAGGTTGTAGCCACCGCGGTTCGTGTTCCGCACGTTGAACTTGAGGTCGAGGTCGCGGTTCACCGCGTAGGCCATGTCGAAGGTGCCGATGTCGCGCCGGCTGCGCATGTCGAACCGGGTCGCCAGCGACAGCGCGTTGGTCAGCGCCAGATCTCTGGCCGCCGGGTTGATGGCCGCGCCGTCCTGTATCGCCAGCTGGACCGAATCGTCGATCGACAGCACGCCGTTGCCGTTGTCCTTGTAGAGCGTGCGCGTGGCGTCGCTCAGGAACAGCGGCACCTGGTTCCAGTCGAACGCGAGCTTCAGCTTGCCGATGCTCTCGAAGTCCGCACTGTAGCGCTGGTCGCGGTAGCCGACGTTGCTGGCCCGAGCCTGGAATGCCCAGGCCTCGGTCTCCCTGGTCAGTTTGAAACGATCCACGTAACCGCCCTGGCGGAGGTCACGGAACCGGTTGTAGCGCGCCGCGTCGCCATCGACGCTGCCGGCGCGGAACCCGAAGTCGACCTGGCCGAACTTCGGGCTGAACGGGGTCACGGTCGGAACCGGGGTCGACACCACCTGCGGCGCGGTTGCCGCGGCGGCGGGCATCTGCTGTGCGTGGGCCATGCCCGCGAAGATCAGCAGAAGCGCTCCAATCAGAGTCGTCGTTCTGGTGCGCATCTCATTCTCCTCAGACATTACCGGATGAACACTTTGCCGGACGTCGGGTGATTCGAGCCGTGGATCATCTGGTGGCAGTTGACGCACGACCGGCCCGCGACCCGGTTGTTCTTGTTGATGATCTGCGTGCTGTCGTAGATAGTCGCCGGGTGGCGGCTATGCACGTGGCACCGCTGGCAGAGCATCGGCACCTTCGCCACCAGCATCCGCTCGTTGTTCGAGCCGTGCGGGTCGTGGCAGGTGACGCAGTTCTCGCGCCCGACGGCGTGTTCGAACAGGAACGGGCCGCGCTTCTCCGCGTGGCAGCTGGCACAGGCCTCGGCAATCGAAGTGCCTTCCTTGAGCATCTTCACGTTCTGCGATCCGTGCGGGTTGTGGCAGGAGGAACACTCCATCTTGCCGCCGTTGCGCTCGCCGACCGGCATGTGCGACGACTTGTGCACCTTGTTGACTTCCTTGCGGTGGCACTGCACACAGGTTTCCTGCTGCGTGGCCGTCTTGAGCTGGAATTTCTCCGACTTCGGCGCATGCACGCTGTGACAGGTCACGCAACCGACGTTGCGCGCGTCGTGCTTGCTGCCCGAGAAGCTGTCGTGAGCGCTGCGGCTGTGGCACGACTGGCACGCGGCATTCGCGTCCCGCAACGACATCGTCGCCGGGTTCTTGATCTTCGTCTTGTCCCCTCCGCCGTCGACGTGCGCCTGGCCGGGACCGTGGCAGCTCTCGCATCCCTGCTTCGCGGCAGGGGTGCGCGCGTTCTGGGCGCGGGCATGCGGGCTACCGATGTAGCCCTTCTTCTGGTCCTCGTGGCACGTCAGACAGGTCGCCTCACCTGCGTAACCGCTCGTCTGGGCCGCAGCGGCGCTCCCCGTTCCGGCCGTTGCCGTTGCGGTGTTCGCCGTTGCAGCCTTCGCCGTCATGGCGGTGGCCGTCTCAGTGGCTTTGGCAGCGGGCGCGCCGTTCTGGCGCGGGCTGGCCGAAGCCGAGACGGTCACCATGACGGCGATCCAGAGACCGATCGCCGCGGTGATGGTGGCCGTTGGGCCGAGGGTGCGCGTGAAGCGACCCATCGTTCCTCCTTGGATAATCGTGGATTGAGTGGCGCTTCAACACGACGCGCCCGCCCCCTCTCTCGCAAGGGGCGTGCCCCCGCGGATTTGATGCCGTCCGGGGGACAAGTGACGCCGACTCGCGGGGTCGCCGGGTTTCCGCCAGCTCATGAGGAGATTTCCCGCCGCGGCCGGGGGATTTTTCCCCCGGGGGCAGACCCCGGGACACCAGGCGGCGTCCCGTCCGGTCACGCGAACACGTGGGCCGGAATACCGAGCGACGACACCCGATCCGCGATCGCCTGAAGCACGGCGGCCGGCACGGGGAGCAGCGAGGCGCGCGCCGGCGGCCGATGCAGACTGTAAAGGTGGACCGCCTCCGGCCGGATGCGCTCCACCGCGCCGAGCCAGGCCTCCACCGCGCGCGACGTGGTGTTGTCGACGATGCGATCGGCATCGCGGACAAACATCGACTGCAGTGTCAGGCGCGCCACCGAGCGCAGATCCGCGAGGAGCCGCGCCAGCGGCACCGACGGCGCGTTGAGCAGACGGAACGTCGTCGCGTCGCCGGCGTCGAGCTTCATGTAGCGCTCGTCGAAGCGGGCGAGGCTGTAGACCACGTCGAGCCGGTTCAAGGTCGAACCGTTCGAGAGGAGGGCAAGCTTGGCCTTGGGCGCGCGACGCGCCCGCACGTGGAAGAGCCCTTCGACAATCGGCGCGAAGGACGGATGCATCGTCGGCTCACCGTTTCCCGCGAGCGTGATGCGATCGACGTCCGGGCAGTCGGTCAACGCGCGATCGACTGCCTCGATCACCGCCGCCGCGCTCGGCCACTCCCCGCGCGCGGGGAACTCGGTCCAGCCGTACTGGCAATAGGAACAGTTGAAGTTGCATGTCTTTCGTCCGGCCGGCGTCAGGTTGACCCCGAGCGAACGCCCGAGGCGGCGCGACGCCACCGGCCCGTACACCAGCCCTGCCTGCAGATCCATCTCTCCCCCTTTACGTATGGCCGGCGGCCATGTCGGCCAGTCCGAGCTTCCTGATCCGATCCCCGAGCGTGGAGCGCTTGATGTGCAGCAGTTCGGCGGCCTTCGACTTGTTCCCGTGGCTGGCCCGGAGCGCCCAGCCAATGAGGTGGGCCTCGACGTCATGCAGCCGCCCATCCAGGGAGATCGGACCGATCGACGTCGCCGCCACGGGAGTGTCCCGCGGCAGTGCGGGCGGCCCTTTCGCATGCCACAACAGGCTCGACGGCATGCAGCCGACCCGCGCCCTCGAGCAGGTGCAGGTCTGCGCGATACGCTCGCAGGCGTTCTCCAGCTCCCGCACGTTGCCCGGCCAGTCGTAGTGCTCGAAGGTGTGCCGGACGACCACCGAGAGCTCGGGGACCGGCAGCCTGAGCACGGCGAAGAAGCGCGCGAGGAAATGGTCGGTCAGCGCCGCGATGTCCTCCCGGCGGTCGCGCAGCGGCGGCAGCCAGATCGGCACGACGTTGAGCCGGTAGAACAGGTCCTCGCGGAACTGCCCCTCATCCGCCAGCTGCTTCAGGCTCCGCTTGGACCCCGTAATGACGCGCACGTTCACCGGGATCGCGCGCGTGCCGCCGACGCGTTCGATGGTGCGCTCCTGGACAACGCGGAGCAGCTTGACCTGCACGGACCGCGGCACATCGTCGATGTCGTCGAGAAAGATGGTACCCCCCTCGGCCGCTTCGAAACGCCCGGCGTGCTCCTGGATGGCGCCGGTAAAGGCGCCGCGCTCGTGCCCGAACAGCTCCGACTCGATCAGCGTCTCGGTGAGAATCGCGCAACTGACCGGCACGAAAGGCCGGCGGCGGCGGCGGCTGAGATGATGAATCAGGTTGGCGATGGTCTCCTTGCCGGTGCCGGTTTCACCGACGATCAGCACGTTGCTGTCGCTGTCGGCAATCACCCGCACGAAGTCGAAGACCGCCCGCATGCGCGGGCTCGTACCTGCGACCACCGAATCGACGGAGAACGACGGAGTCGGGTCGTACACGTTGCGGACGCTTCCGCAACGGGAGTGCCAGCGTGGAATTCCGGCGTTTCCGACCGCCACTCCCCGCCCTGCCGGAATTCCGGCAGGGCGGGAACGCTCCGTCCGGCCTCCCCGGCGTATCCACGAAAACGTTCGGGATTCCGTCCGCGTGCCGGTGGGCACGCGCCTTGTGAGGTATCCCGGCGCATGGTCACCGCACCCCCCGATGTCGTCGACATTACCGCGCTCATCCGGCGCTACGATCGCCCGGGGCCGCGCTACACCTCGTATCCGACCGCCGTTGAGTTCCACGACGGCTTCGGCCATGCGGAGTACGGGGCCGCCTTAAAGGCGGCGGCGGTCCGGCGGAGTGACGCCCTCTCGCTCTACGTGCACGTGCCGTTCTGCGAATCGCGCTGCGCGTATTGCGGCTGCGCGGTGATCGCGACGAAAAAGCGCGAGGTGGCCGCCACCTACCTCGACTACCTGGCCCGTGAGATCACGATGCTCGCCGCCGCGCTCGGTGGCCGCCGGCGTGTGGTCCAGTACCACTGGGGCGGCGGCACGCCGACCTATCTCACGACGGCGCAAATCGGCAGCCTCGACGGACTGCTCCGCCGGCATTTCGAGATCGCCCCGGACGCGGAACAGGCCGTCGAGATCGATCCACGCGTGACGACGCGCGAGCAGCTCACGCTGCTCCGGCGTCTCGGTTTCAACCGGCTGTCGTTCGGCGTGCAG
>JBKJRJ010000237.1:0-3954 GCA_046594705.1 Vicinamibacterales bacterium | reverse complement strand
TCATGACGCATGGCTTTTCTTCCAGGCGATGAGGTCCACGTGGCGGCGCTCGGCAAGGGTGTCGTGCGCGAGGTGCGCAATGGCGGACGCTATCTCGTCGAGCTGAAGGGACGCTCGGTCGTGGCCGCCGGCGCTCAGATCACGGCGGTCACCTCGCGCCAGCGGTCGGGCGCCGGCCCGCACGCGTCAGACCCAGGTGTGCCGGACGCCTTGGCCCGCGCCCACGCGCCGGCGTCCCTCGATCTGCACGGCATGACCTCCGAGGAAGCGGTGGCGGCGCTCGATGCGTTCCTCAATGACGCCATCCTCGCGGGTCACGCGGAGGTGCGCGTCATCCACGGCCGGAGCGGCGGCCGCCTGAAGGCCGCCGTCCACGCGCGCCTGAAGCAGCTGCCCGCGGTGCGCGCGTTCCGCGTCGATGCCGCAAATGCCGGTATGACGATCGTCGCGCTCTAGGCTGCGCGTCACGGGCTGGCGCCGCTCGCGATCGAGTCGCCGGTTAACGTCCCGCCAGGATCAGCACGCCCGCGACCAGGGCGAGCCCCCCCATCAGCGCCGCCGGCAGCCCCAGGGCCGCGAAGCTCGAGATGCCGTAAAGGATCAGCCAGATCGACAGCACCAGCAGGCCCATGTTGCGTTGAATCATTGCAGCCATCAGTCGCCCTCGTTGAAAGTGAGACACCAATACCGGCGCTGTGCGGCAGCGACCGGTGCGGACGCGGCCAGCTCTGCAACTGCCGCGCCGTGTCGGGCCCTCGTCGCCTGATGCACAATAGGCGAGCCATGGGATACGCAGTTGGCGCAGCGGTGACCCTCGGCCTGGTCATGACGATCGGCGACTTCGCGTGGGCGGCGCTGGCGCTTCCGCACCGCGTCGCGTATGGGGTGACGCACGGGGCGGTGATGTGTCTCTGCCTGGGGCTCGCCATCGGGGTTCGCGCGCGCCGGCCGGCGCCGGCTGGCGTGGCTGGCCCCGCGATCGGCGTGCTCGCGGCCGCCACCTTCTACGCGCTGGCGCCCGCGCTGCGCTGGAGCGCGATGTTTCCCGCCTGGATGCTGCTCTGGATTCTGTTCGGCGTGCTGCAGGAGTGGCTGGACCGAAAAGAAGGCATGCCGGCCGCGCTCGGGCGCGGCGCCGTCGCGGCCCTCCTCTCGGGCGCTGCGTTCTATTTGGTCTCGGGTATCTGGACGGCCGACTCGCACCACCGGCCGAACCTGGCCCTCCACCTCGCCTCGTGGTCCGTCGCGTTTCTGCCGGGGTTCCTCGCGCTGTTCACGCGGCGACCGCGACCCGCATCACCTCGCGAGCGCGAGCGGGCGGACGTCGATCCGAGCTCCTAGCGGGTGCCAAGCGTCTTGACCAGCTTGTTGTACATCCCCGCCACCAGCAGAGGTGTCGGCCACATTCCGACGAAGCGGCTCTCGCGCGTCCGGCCCGACAGCTCGAGCACCAGCGACGTGCACATGGCTCCCACCGCCCCGAACAGGAACCAGTGCGACGGGATCTTCGCGGTCTGCTGTTCGATCAAGCGCGCCAGTTCCCCCTCGGCATGCTCAGGCCTGATCACCGCCACGGGTCGCTGGATGAGGGATTCCTCAGCTGCAGGATTGACGTCAAGTGTGCTCATGCGGACGGGAACAGCAAAACCGGCACCAACGTTGCCTTGGTTCTCCGCGTGGACAAGGACCTACTGCCTGCAACCCGCGGTGCCGGCCCGCTGCTTCAGCGTGACTATTGGGCCGTTCTGGCCGGCTGCCCCCTCACGCCGTCCGAGCTGATGCGCGAGGTCACCGCGCAGTTCTGTAGTCTTCCACCCTCCGCACTGGTTGAATTCACTGCGCCCTGCGGCCTCGCCAGGGATTCCCAGCTCGACATCCTGATCCGTCCCGGTCAACGCTGCGCTGTCCGCGTGATTCACGACGATGCGCAGAGCATGACGCTGGGCACGGTGGCGGGCCATCCAGAAGCCGGCCGGATCACGTTCGGGGCCTACCGCAATGCCGCCGGCGAGGTCATCTTCCACATCCGCAGCCGCGCCCGCTCCACCACGCTGCTCAAGCGCCTGGGTTTTCTGGCGATAGGCGACGCCATGCAGACCAATACCTGGACCGACTTCATCAAGAACGCGGCGGCGCTGGCCGGCGCCTCGATTGCCGGTCCGATTCATGCCGACACGCAGGACGTGGAGGAGGTGCCGGAAGACGACGACCCTCTTCAGTCGCCGACGTTCCTGGCGACTGGCAACTGATGGCCGAGTGGCGCCTCTTCAGGGGCTGGACGAGCGAAGAGCTGAAGGCGCGCCTGGTGCTGCTGGACAGCGCGCGGTTGAACTTCGACGACGTTGAAGAGGAGATGACCGCCGACGCCGGCTGGAACCACTACTATTCGGAAGCGGTCATCGCCAGCGAGACCGACGGCGACGCCTGTTTTGCGCGCGCCAGGGTCGCGCTGTCCAACTACCAGTTCTCCAACCCCCGCATCGTCAAGGCGCATTTCGATCCCAAGCCGCCGCTGCTCGCGCGCCGGATCCTGCTGGAGGTCAAGGTGCTGGGCCTTCGCTACCTGTGCCCGGCGCTGGTCAACCGGGTGCGCGACGAGCCCAACGCTTTTGGCTTTCGCTACGACACGCTGGAGGGGCACATCGAGCGCGGGATGGAATGGTTCCTGCTGACGAAGAACGAGCGCGGGGAAATTCGCTTCCGCATCGAGGCGCGCTGGCAGCGCGGCGACATCCCGAACTGGTGGAGCCAGGTCGGTTTCGTCCTGCTGTCGGGCTACTACCAGCGGACGTGGCACCGGCGAGCGCACCACCTGATGTCGCTGCTGGCGCACCATGGTTCGACGGCGCGGCCGCCACGGGACGCGTCCGGGCTCACGCACCAGGGCATCGACGTCACATTCACGTACCACACGAAAGGGAAGTGAGCTGCATGAACTCGACAGCTGTCTGCAAGATCGCCGGCCTCGGCGTACTCACCGGCATGCGCAGCATGGCCGGACCGGCCACTCTCGCGCTCCAGCACGGCGGGATCGTGAAGCATGTGATGGGGATGATGGCGGCAGGGGAAATGGTGGCGGACAAGACGGACCGCATCGGTGACCGCATCGACGCGGTCCCGCTGGCCGGACGCGCCGTGATGGGCGCGATCGTCGGCGGCATCATCGCGTACCAGGAGCGGAGCAATGTATGGCTGGGGGGCGTGATCGGCGCATCGGCCGCGGTGATAGCCGCGCACCTGGCGTATCAGGCACGCAAACGCCTGCCATTGTCGACCGCGGTGGGCGGCGTGGTCGAAGATGCCGTTGTGGTCGGCCTCGGGGCCTGGTACGCGTCCCAGCCGCATCCGAGCTCGTATCGGCGGCCATCAGGCCGCTCCGCACGCGCGGAATCGGCTACATTACAGGCATGACTCGCCACACCCGAACCCTCATCGCGGCCATCGGCGCCGTCCTGCTGGCCACCGCCGCGCATGTACCGCTCCTCGGGCTCAGCGCAGACCCGCAGGTCACCAAGCCGGTCGTCCCTGGCATCACCAACTTCGCGAAGCTCGAGTCCACGATCGCCTGTGCCGGCGCGACGACGCCGGCGGCGGTCGTGGAGGTCAAGAAGCTCGGCTTTGCGTCGATCATCAACCTGCGTCAGGCGTTGGAACCCGGCGCCGACATCGACGCCGAGGCCGTCGCGGCGAAGGATGCGGGCATCCGCTACCTCCACTTGCCGTTGAACGGGGCGGCGCCCGACCCGGCCGTCGTGGAGCGTTTCCTGGAGGCGGTGGTCGAGCCCGCGAACCAGCCGGTGCTGGTGCACTGCGCCACCGGCAATCGCGCCTCAGCGCTCTGGTTGATCAAGCGCATGGTGGTGGACGGCTGGGACGCCGAGCGCGCCTCCGCCGAAGCGACAGAGCTCGGACTCACCAGCGTGACGCTGAAGACGTTCGCGGTGGAGTACGCCG
>JBKJRJ010000234.1:0-6619 GCA_046594705.1 Vicinamibacterales bacterium | reverse complement strand
TCCGTGAACGGCGACGGGCGCCGGGTTGTCTCTGGAGGAAAAGGCCCCGCTTTGCCGTGTGGGGAGGTCGTTTGAACCTGGGTTAAACCAGGTGGAACCGCTGTATTTCGCCGCGCGTCAGGCTTCCTCTCGCAGAGGCATGCACACAGCGCGGCGCCGCGATTCGCTTAGATGGAACATTGGCTCAAAGCGAGCCTCCGAATGACCATCACGCGCAAAGCAGGGAACTCGAACTAATCCATCTGTCGATCTTAGAATGAACCGGCGGTCCGGGCAAGCGCCGATCCGGTGGACGCCTCGGCCGGGTCCTCGGTTCCAAGGGCCAGGTCCAGCATGCGCTCCAGCTCGAGGGCGCGCTCCGTCAGGTCGGATCGCTGGGCGCTGCCTTCGTGTCGGGCGCGGAAATATTCGTCGGCGATGTTCAGGGCGGCGAGCACCGCGATTTTGAGGGTGTCGCCGGCCGGGGATTCGCGCGACGCGAGCTGCATCTTCTGCTCGACGTAGAGGGCGAGATCCGCGACGTACGCGGCATCGAGATGGCTGCGGATGGGATACCGCAGGCCGTTGATCTCGACCGTGACCAGGCGCCCCTCGTCTCTCATGGCGTGGCCTTAAAGGGTCAGCGCCTCGATCTGCCTCAGCATGTCGTCGACGCGGCCGCGAATCTGTTCCCGCTCGCTGCGCAGGGAGGTCAATTCCACGCCGGTGCCTTCCGACTCGGCCAGCCGCGCCCGCGCGGTGTCGAGCTCGGCGCGCAGACGCGTGTTGTCTTCGCTGGCGCGTGCGTGATCGGCGCGCGTGCGGTCGAGCACCGCCACCAGCATCTTGAGCTTCTGTTCGAGGCGATCGATCGCCTCGAAGTCCACCGCCGTGGTCGCTACTGCGGTCTTTGCCATCCCAGCCCCTGTCTTCAACGTCTGACCGCGCCGTGCGCGGTTGCCAGTGCGGCGACGATCCGATCCATGTCCTCGTCCACTTCGGCGTCGGTCAGCGTGCGCCCCGATGAGCGGAACGTGAGCCGCAGCGAGAGGCTGACGCGGCCGTCCGGCACCCCCTTGCCGCGGTAGCGATCGAACTCGATCACTCGCGCGAGCAGTGACGGCGCCGCCGTGCGGATAGTGCCACGAACAGCCGCCGCAGGCAAGGCGCTATCCACCAGCACCGACAGGTCACGCACGATCGACGGATAGCGCGGCAGCGATTCCGCGCGCAGATCGGCCGACGCGTGCAACGCAGCCAGCGCGTCGACGTCGAGCTCGAACCCCCAGAGCTCCTCGGCGACGGGGAAGCCCCGCGCGTCGAGCAGCGAGGGCGCGATCTGCCCGATCACGCCGATCCGCCGCCCAGAGCTCGAGACCGATGCGGTCCTGCCCGCCACCAAATACAACACGAGCGCCGGCTCGAAGTCGAGCGCGACCCCCAGCGTACGCCCCACGGTTTCGACCACACCTTTCACGTCCGAGAAGTCCGCCGGACGCCAGCCTCCGGACCAATGGACCGGCGCCCCCGCGCCGCACCACACACCGGCCACCGCGCGGGTTTCGCCGGCGATGCCGAAACGCGTGCCCACCTCGAACAGCCGCACGTCGTGGTGTTCGCGCCGCCGGTTGTGCGCGGCGGCATCCACCAGGCCGGGCAGCAGCGAGGGACGCAGCACCGCGTAGTTTTCAGACAGCGGGTTGGCGACCGCGATCACGCCGCCGGCGGCAAACGGCGCGGCAGCCGCCGCCTCCATGAACGCGAACGTCATCGCTTCCGACATCCCGCAGGCCGTCACCACCTGGCGGAGGAGCCGGTCGCGCAGCGTGCGCGGATCCGCCGGCGGCTGCGGCGCGGTCAGCTCCGGGAACGTCGCCGGCAGCCCCAGGTAGCCGTCGTGCCGCGCGATCTCCTCGATCAGATCGATCTCGCGGAGCACGTCCACCCGGAAGGACGGCACGCTGACGGTCCACGACGCGTCAGCGGCGGCTACCCCGAACCCCAGGGGCTCGAGGATCGCCGGGACGGCGGCGTCGGGCACGCGCTGTCCGAGGACGCGCTCGAGGCGTGAGGCGCGCAGCGTCAGGGTCAGCGGCTGCACGCGCGCCGGGTACTTGTCGATCGTTGGACCGAGGGGCTGCGCCGCGCCGATCTGCTGGAGCAGCGCCGCGGCGCGGGCGATCGCGAGCGGCGCCGCGTTGATGTCCCCGCCGCGCTCGAACCGCGACGAGGCCTCCGTCTTCAGGCCGAGGCGCTTGCTCGTGCGGCGCACCGACGATGGCTTGAAATACGCGCTTTCCAGCACCATCAGCCGCGTGCCGGCGCCGATTTCCGCCGCCGCCCCGCCCATCACCCCGGCAATGGCCTGCGCGCGCTCCGCGTCGGCGATCACCAGCATCTCCGGCTCCAGCGTCCGATCGACGCCGTCCAGCGTGCGGAGCGGCTCGCCGGCCCTGGCGCCGCGGATCCGCAGCGCTCGGCCGGCCAGTTTCTCGTAGTCGAACGCGTGCGTCGGCTGGCCCATCTCGAGCATCACGTAGTTGGTGACGTCGACGATGGGACTGATGCTGCGGACGCCGCAGGCCTCCAGGCGATCGCGCATCCACTCCGGCGTGTGCCCGGTCGAGCGCACCTCGAACACCTGCGCGCAGTAACGCGGGCAGCGCTCGGGGTCTTCGATGGTGATGTCGAGCGGCTGCGGCTGTCCGGCCGGGGGCATCGTCCGATCCGGGAGCTGGAGCGGCAGGCCGCAGGCGGCCGACGCCTCGCGCGCCAGGCCGACGACGCTGAGGCAGTCCGGTCGGTTCGCGGTGATCTCGAAGTCGATGACCGGCTGGCGCCCGTGCTGGACCGACGCGACCTCGAACCCGCGCAACCCGAGCGTCGCGGCGATCTGATCCGGATCGCCGGGCACCGGCACCAGGTCGCACAGCCAGTGATAGGGCAGCCTCATAGCGGGAACTGCTCCAGGAACCGCAGGTCGTTCTCGTAGAACAGGCGGATGTCTTCGACGCCCCACTTGAGGAGCGCCAGGCGCTCGATGCCGACCCCGAAGGCGAAGCCGGTATACCGTTCGGGATCGTAGCCGACCGCCTCGAACACCGCGGGATGGACCATGCCGCTGCCGAGGACCTCGATCCAGCCGGTGTGCTTGCACATCGGACATCCGCCTTTGCCCGCTCCATCGGAGCCGGGCTTCGGCGGGACAAGGCCGGTGCCGCCGCAGGGGACGCAGCTGATGTCGAGCTCGCCGCTCGGCTCGGTGTATGGGAAGAAGCTCGGGCGGAAGCGGGTCTTCCGCTCCAGACCAAACAGCTCGCGCGCGAAGGCGACGAGCGTCCCTTTCAGATCCGCAAGCGTGACGTCTTCGCCGACGACCAGCCCTTCGACCTGCGTGAACATCGGCGAGTGGGTGAGGTCGAGGCCGTCACGGCGGTAGACGCGCCCGGGCGCGATCAGCCGCACCGGCGGCTCGTGCGTCTCCATGTAGCGGATCTGCATGCCGGAGGTGTGGGTGCGCAGCAGCGTCGCGGGCCGGCCCGGCGCCCCGTCGACCAGACGGCCGCCGGCGGCCGCCGACGTCCGGCCCTGCGCGCTGTCGACAGCGACCGGCGTGGCCAGGTAGAGCGTGTCCTGCATGTCGCGTGCGGGATGCTCCGCGGGCATGTTGAGCGCTTCGAAATTGTGGTAATCGTCCTCGAGCTCCGGGCCTTCGACGATGAGGAAGCCCATGCGCAGGAAAATCGACTCGACGCGCTCGCGCAGCAGCGTGAGCGGATGCCGGTGTCCGACCAGGGGCGCCCGGCCCGGCAGCGTGACGTCGATGGCGTCGACCGCGGGCCGCCCGGCGGCCGCCTGCCCGAGTCGCTCGGTGAGGGCGGCGTCAATCTGCTGTTTGAGCTGGTTGGCGGCCTGGCCGAGCGCGGGCCGCTGCTCGGCCGGCGAGGTGGCGACCGCCTTGAGGAAGGCGGAAATCAGGCCGTGCTTGCGCGACAGGTACTGGTCGCGCAGGCCGCGCAGGTCCGCTTCGCTGCCCGCGGCCGCGAGATCGTCGGCGAATTGTCGTGTGAGGGAATCGATGTCCATCGTTTCAACACAGGAAGACAGGAGATCAGGCGCGCCCGGGCTCCTGCCTCCCTGTCGAAACTGGCAGCCGCGTCAGGCTTTGGCTTCGGCGGCGGCCCGAGACTTGGGCCGCGCGGCCTTCGATTCGGTGGCGAGCTTCCGCTTCACCGGCGCCGGCTTGGCCTTGGCGGCGATCGCCGCGAGGCTGGCGAACGACTTCGGCGACGACACCGCGAGCTCCGACAGGCTCTTGCGATCGAGCGTGTTGCCCGCCGCCTTGAGGCCCGCCATGAACTGCCCGTAGGTGAGGCCGTTCTCGCGTGCCGCGGCGTTGATCCGCATCACCCACAGGCGGCGGAAGTCCCGCTTCTTGCGGCGGCGGCCGACGAACGCATACTTGAGCGCGGTGTCGACCGACTCTTTCGCGGAGCGATAGAGCTTGCTCTTGGTCTGGTAGAACCCTTTGGCGCGGCTCAGCAGCTTTTTGCGCTTGGCGCGCCGTACGTTTCCGCGTTTGACTCTCGGCATTACCGATCCTTGCAGTTAACAGTTAGCAGTTGGCAGTGAGCGGTCGGCAGTCCAGTCGAGCGGGTGCGGCGTCGCGCACCCGGCGAACGGCCAACGTTTCTACTAGGGCAGCATCGTGCGCAGCTTCTTCTGATCGGCCTTCGACACCAGTGTCGTGCCCTTGAGCCGCCGCTTGCGCTTGCGCGACTTGCTCGTGAGGATGTGCGCCCCGAACGCCTTCCCCCGCTTGAACTTTCCCGTCCCGGTCTTCTTGAACCGCTTGGCAGCGCCGCGGTGCGTCTTCAGCTTCGGCATGATGTTTTCTAGCTTCCTTCTACGCTCTCGGCCTTGGCCGGCTTCGCCGCCGGCTTCTTGCCGCCGGCCTTCTGCGACAGGATCGTGTGCATCTGGTTGCCCTCCTGCCGCGGCATGTTCTCCGGCGTGGCGACGTCCGCCAGATCATCGATCAACCGTTCCAGGATCCGGCGGCCGATCTCGGGGTGCGCCATTTCGCGCCCGCGGAAGAAGATCGTCGCCTTCACCTTGTCACCGTCCGCGAGGAAGCGCTCGATGTGCTTCTTCTTGAACTGGTAGTCGTGCTCGTCCACCTTCGGCCGGAACTTGATTTCCTTGACCTCGATGATCTTCTGGTGCTTCTTCGCCGACCGCGCGCGCTTCTGTTCCTGATACTGGTAGCGCCCGAAGTCCATGATGCGGCACACCGGCGGGACGGCCGTCGCGGCAATCTCGACCAGGTCGAGCCCTTTCGTCCGGGCGATGGCCAGCGCCTGCGGCGGCGGCATGATGCCGAGCTGTGAGCCGTCCTCGTCGATGACGCGGACTTCCCGGACCCTGATGCGTTCGTTGACCCGCGTACGGTCGTCGCGCCGCGGACTGCGATCAAATGCGATAAAGCCTCCTCGTGCAAAACATCACAGGAGTGTCAAGAGACCAGGAGAAATCTCACACTCCTGAACTCCTGGCCCTCCTGTTTTTCAACTCGCCGCCGCTAATCCCGGTTCCGATTCACCTTTGGCCGAGATTTCGTTCAGGGCCAGGCGCAGGAACTCCTCGACCGTTTGCGCCCCCTGGTCGCCGCCGCTCCGACTCCGCACCGACACGGTGCCTTCCGCGGCCTCCCGATCCCCGGCGACCAGCATGTAGGGAATCTTCTGCAGCTGGGCCTCGCGGATCTTATATCCAATCTTCTCCTGCCGGGCATCCAGCTCGACCCTGAGGCCGGCCGCCGCCAGGCGGTCCCGCACCGAGGCCGCGTAGGCCGCGTGCCGGTCCGCAATCGGCACCAGCATCACCTGCACCGGCGCCAGCCATAGCGGAAACGCCCCGGCATAGTGCTCGATCAGCAGGGCGATGAACCGCTCGAAGCTCCCGAAGATCGCCCGGTGGATGACGATCGGGCGGTGCTCGGCATTGTCCGCCCCGACGTATTTCAGGTCGAAGTTCTCCGGCTGCTGGTAATCGAGCTGGATGGTGGCGCACTGCCACTTCCGGCCGATCGCATCGGTGATGTCGAAATCGATCTTCGGACCGTAGAAGGCGCCGTCCTTCGCGTTGATCTCGTAGGAGAGCCCCGAGGCGTCGAGCGCCGCTTGCAGCTGTGCTTCCGCGTCGTCCCAGGTCGCGATCTCACCGAGAAACTGGTCCGGCCGGGTCGAGAGCTTGGCGCTGAACGACAGGCCGAAGTCGCCGTAAATGCGCTGGACCAGCCCGATCAGCTGCGCGATCTCCGCGCCGATCTGTTCCTGCGTCACGAAGCAATGCGCGTCGTCCTGCGAGAACTGGCGCACGCGGGTCAGTCCCGACAGCACGCCCGACGCCTCGTTGCGGTGGAGCGGCGTCTGTTCGTGATAGCGGATCGGCAGGTCGCGGTAGCTCCGCACTTCGCTGGCGTAGGTGAGAAAGTGCCCCGGGCAATTCATCGGCTTCATGCTCATCATCTCGCCTTCCGACTCGATGAGGAACATGTTCTGCCGGTAGTGCGCCCAGTGCCCCGAGCGCTCCCACAAGGCCTTGTTGTAGACGAGCGGGGTCTTCACCTCGACGTAGC
>JBKJRJ010000087.1:0-5999 GCA_046594705.1 Vicinamibacterales bacterium | reverse complement strand
GACGGCTGCTGGCATGACGTTCACCGGCATGGCGGCGTGGCAGGGCTGGCTGCTGCTGGCGGCCGCGGTTGGGATCGCGATCGGGCTGTTTCTTCTGAAGGTGCGCCCGCCGCGCGTCATCGTCGCGTCGCTCCTGCTGTGGAGTCGGGTGATGAGCGAGACCCGCGAATTGACGTGGTGGGAGCGGATCCGCCGCGCCGTATCTTTGGGGCTGACCGCAGCGATCGCGCTGGCGATGGCGCTGGCCTTCGCGCGCCCCGCGGTCGTCCCTGGCGGGGCCGGCGCGGCGCCGGGGCGCATCCTGATCGTGCTCGACTCCTCGGCCTCGATGCGCGCGCGCACGAGCGCGGGCGATACGCGATGGCTGCGGGCGGTCGCGGACGCCAGGGGCCTGGCCTCGTCTGCCTCGGGCGCCGTGGCGCTGGCCACGACGGCTGACGGCCTGATCGAGGGGCCGACGACCGACCTCGGGCTGATCGACGCGGCGCTCGATCGGATCGCACCGTCCGGAGAAGCGGCGGGCGCCTGGCCCCAGCTCGCCGGCGCCGACGCCGTGTATTTCGTGACGGACGGCGCCGTGGCACGCCCGCTCGAGTCCGGCGTGCAGGTCCATTCCGTGTTCGAGGCCGCCCCCAACGCCGGGATCACCGCGTTCGACGTGCGGCGATCGCTCGAACCGGGCGCCGCCGGGGAGGCGTATCTCGAGGTGGCGAACTTCGGTCCCGCGCAGAAGGTCCGGGTGCGTCTCAGCCGCGGCACGACGTCCCTGCTGGATCGCACGGTCGAGATGGGGAGCGGGGCGTCGCTGCGCCAGGTGGTGCGTCTCGGCCACGGCGACGAACGCGACGTGCGCGCGCGCATCGACGCGCCGCAGGACGCGCTGGCGATCGACAACGACGCCACCGCCTCGATCGATCGCGCCCGCCCCCTGACGATCACGGTGGTCGGCGCGCAGACCGCATGGCTGGCGTCCCTCCTCGCCGGCGACCCCGGGGTGACGGCGACGTTCGTGACGCCCGCCGGGTACCGCCCCGGAGCGGCAGACGCGGTGGTCTTCGATCGCTGGGGGCCTGACGATCCGCCGGTCACGCCCGCGCTGTATTTCGCCCCTCCGGCGAACGCCGCGGGGCTGGCGGGAAACGCGGGGAATGCGGCCGCGGCCAGCCCTGGCGACAAGCAGCCGCAATGGACCGCCGCCGGTCTTCACCCGGTGCTCGCCGGCGTCGACCCGTTGACGCTCACCATCGAGCGGACCCACGCCTACACCTCACCCGAGCTGGTGCCGATCGCCAGCTCCGCGCGCGGCACCCCGCTGGTCTCCGTGCGTGAGGTCCCGGGGCGTCCCCGGTCCGTCATCGTGGCGTTTGGTCCGACCGAGTCGAATCTGGCGTCGGCGCCAGGGTTCCCCGTCCTCGTGGCGAACGCGCTGGAATGGCTGGCCCCGCCGGCGGCGCGCAAGGGACGCACCACCGCGGGCGGTCCCGACGTCTCGAACCTTGGCCGGACGAATGCGGTCTCCACGCGGGCCTCGCTGGTGGTCGGGTCGAGCGGGTCGGGCCGCCCCTGGTGGGTCTACTTCGCCGCCGCGGCGTTCGCCGCCGCGCTGCTCGAGTGGTGGACCTGGCTCCGGCGGATCACGGTCTGACGTGGGCGTGACCTGGACCGCTCCGTCGGCGCTCTGGCTCCTCGCGGTGGTGCCACTGGTGTGGCTCGCCCACCTCGCGGCGCGCACCAATTTCAATCCGCGGCAGCGGCGCGTGCAGGCGGCGCTGCGATCGCTCGTCCTCGCGGCGCTCGCTCTGGCGCTGGCCCGCCCGGTCGTGTCGACGACCTCGTCGCGCGAGTCCATCGTGTATGCCGTGGACGTCTCGCACAGCGTCGGCAGTCCCGCGATTGAGGGCGCGGCCCGGCGGATCGACGAACTCAACGCAACGCTCCGTCCGGCGCACTCGCGCATCGTCGTGTTCGGCTCGAGCGCCAGGACGGTGCATGACACGGGCGCGCTGCGCGCGCTGGCGCGGGTCGATCCGGCGGCCGCGGCGCCGGATGGTATCGGTCGGCGCGGTACGGATCTCGAAATCGCGCTCGACGCGGCGCGCGGCGAGCTGGCGGCGGGCCACATTCCGCGGCTGGTGCTGTTCAGCGACGGCCGGCCGACCGCGGGCGACGTGGCGGCGGCGGTCGCGAGGCTCGGCGCGGCCGGGGTGCCGGTGTCCGCCGAACCGCTCGCCGTGCGCTCGCTCGGCGACACCTGGATCGAGTCCATCGAGGTGCCGGCACGGATCGGCACCGGCGGCACGTTTGGCGTCACGATTCGCATCGGCAGCCAGCGCGAGGGATCCGGCACCATCGAGCTGAAAGCCGATGGCCACGTGGTCGCACAGCGTCCGATCCAGATCGCCACCGGCGCCACCGCCGTGCCGCTCGATGTCACCCTGGAGGCGCCGGGTGCCCTCGTCTTCGAGGCGGTCGTGACGCGGCCAGGCGATCCGCTGCCGGCGAACGACAGCATGCGCCGCGCCGCCTGGGCCGGGCCGCGCGTCCGCGTGCTCTATGTCGAAGGGGCGCCCGCCAGCTCCCGCTACCTGTCGGCCGCGCTCACGGCATCCGGGTTCGAGGTGACGGTGCGTCCTGCCGCCGGGCTGCCCGACACCCCGGCCGCGTTCGATCCCTTCGACGTCGTCGTGCTCAGCGACGTGCGGCGCGCGGCGATGTCGAACGCGTCGATCAGCGCGCTGTCGGACTGGGTCGAGCATGGCGGCGGCGGACTGCTCGTCGCCACCGGGGACGCGGTGTTTGGCGACGGCGGCTATCGCCACAGCCCCCTCGAGCGACTGACGCCGGTCACCTTCGAACGCAAGGACGAGCCGTCGGTCGCCCTGGTGCTGGTGCTCGATCGATCGTGGAGCATGGCCGGCCCGTCGATGGACCTGGCGAAATCGGCGGCGCAGGCCGCGCTCGACGTCATGACCGACGAGCAGTCCCTCGGCGTACTGACCTTCAACGACGCGTTCGACTGGGACATCAGGCTGAAGAACGTCGGCCACAACCGTGCCGCCATGACGCAGAAGATCGCGGCGATTGAACCGGCCGGGCGCACCCTGATCTTTCCCGCGCTGGAGCAGGCCTACCTCGCCCTCAAGCCCGCCAAGGCGCGGGCCAAGCACGTCGTGCTGCTCTCGGACGGCCGGACGTATCCCGACGACTACGAAGGGCTGGTCAAGAAGATGGTCGACGCCCGGATCACCGTGTCGTCCATCGCCGTCGGCCCCGGCGCCGACCAGGAACTGCTGCGCAACATCGCCGTCTGGGGCAAGGGGCAGGAATACATGGTGACGGACGCCAAGGAGCTGCCGCAGATCCTGGTCAAGGAAGCCAAGCACGCGACGACGCCGGCGTTCGACGAACAGGCGATGTCGCCGGTGGTCAAGCGCCCCGCGTTCCTGCGTGATGTCGACCTCGCCACGATGCCGCCGCTCAAGGGGTGGACCGCGACGGTGCTCAAGGACACGGCGTTGGAAGTGATCGCCACGCCTGACGACGATCCGCTGCTGGCGTTCTGGCCGGTCGGCCTCGGACGCGCGGCGGTGTTTGCGTCGGACGTGAAGGACCGCTGGGGCGCGAACTGGGTGCGGTGGCAAGGCTACGGGCCGTTCTTCACGGCGGTGGTGCACGCGCTCGAGCGGCAGCGGCCCGCACCGGTGGGCCTCGAGGTGACGCCTGGGCCGGTTCATGGCGCACACCGTACCGTGTCGATCGCGGTTGAGGCGCGCGACGAGATGGGGCGTTACCGCGATCTGCTTCACCCGGTCCTGCGCTTGCGCGCGGGCGACGGGACGCGACGAGACGTCCAGGCCCGCCAGGTGGCGCCCGGCCGCTACCAGGCGTCGGTGGTGGTCGACGCGCTGGAGACGCTGCGCGTCAGCGTCACCGACGCGGGAACCGACCAAGGGACCGCCGCCGCGACGCGGCTGCTGGTGCCGGACCCGATGGCGGAGTACCGCTTCCGTCCGCCCGACGACGACCTGCTGAAGTCGATCGCGTCCGCCACCGGCGGCGCCTGGCAGCCCACCCCGGAGGCGCTGCGCAGAACGGCGGGCGACCGCCGAACCGAGCGCCGTCCCGTCTCGGCTGCCCTCGTCATGCTCGCGCTCGGGTTGTGGTTCGTGGATCTGCTGTTGCGCCGCGTCCGGGTATTCGAGACCAGGGTATTCGAGACCAGGGTGCCGGCGGCCTGAGGGTGGTCCGCCGATCGCCGATCCGAAAGGTTTCGCCCTGCGCAACGGGGCCGTCCCCACGCGTAGCCGTCGCATGCGATTACGCCGGAGTGACAGTTCGCCATGCGAGACGCCGCCTCCTGCGTGCCAGATGCACGGCGAGGCGCCGAAGCAGGTAGAATTCCCCGACATTCGCTGAAACACGACTGAGACCCGAGGCGCCAGGCGCGAGGTACGGATGAAACGAATCCTGTTGGCAATTCTGCTCTGCGCGGGAGCGACGCTGTGCGCTGCCGATTTTCTGACCGCTGGCGTCGACCACGCGCGAACCGGCTGGGTCAAAGACGAAAAGGTCTTCACCCCCGCCAATGTCGGGGGCACGAAGCTGTTGTGGAAGCTGCAGCTCGAGAGCACCCCGCGGTCGATGCACAATCTCTTTTCCCCTCTCATCGCCGAGAAGGTGACCACCGCGCAGGGCGTCAAGGAGATCGGCGTCGTCGCCGGCGTGAGCGACGATCTCTTCGGCATCGACGTCGCCACGGGACAGCAGATCTGGCACATCCATTTCGACGGCGGCCCGAATCCGCCGACGCCCTCCAATGACACGCTCTGTCCCGCCGGGCAGACCGCGGTGCCGACGATGGCCGAGGTCGCCCCGGGCCGCTACACGGTGTACGCGGTGTCATGGGATGGGCGCCTCCGCCAGATCAACGCGGCCGACGGCAAGGAGGCGGCGCCACCCGAGAAATTCATCCCCGGCGGTGGCAAGCCGTACGCGCTGAACCTGAAGGATGGCGTGATCTACACCGCCACCGCGCAGGGCTGCGGCGGACTCACCAACGCGTTCTATTCCTTCGACCTCGCCAGCCGCCGGGCCAGCGCCTTCATTCCTGCCGGCGGCGGGCTGTGGGGCCGACGCGGCGCGTCGATCTCCCCCGAGGGCAACGTCTATCTCGGCACCGGCGACGCGATGTTCGATCCCTCCAATCGGCGCCTCGGCAACGGCATCGTCGGCGTCAAGATCGACTCCGGCAAGTCGCTGCAGCTCACCGATTACTTCGGCTCGATGAACGCGAACTGGCTGTGGCGGCGGGACCTCGACGTCAACGTCACGCCGCTGCTGTTCGACCATCGCGGCAAGAAATTCCTGGTCGGCACGAGCAAGGAGTGCCGGCTCTGGCTGCTCGACCGCGACTCGCTCGGTGGCGAAGATCACCGCACCACGCTGCACACCACGCCACTCCTCTGCAACGACGCGCAGGCCTTCGACGCCAAGGGCGTCTGGGGCTCGCTGAGCGCGTGGCAGGACCCGGCGGGGACCCAGTGGGTCCTGGTTCCGTTCTGGGGGCCGGTGAGCAAGGAGTTCACGGCGCCGATCGAGCACGCGCGCGGGAGCGGCGGCGGCGTCGCCGCCTACAAGCTGGTCCAGCGTGCCGGGAAATGGCAACTGGCGCCGGCCTGGCTCTCGCGTGACATGGACCTCGCCGAGGAAGCGGTCATTGCGAACGGCATTGTGTTCGCGTATGCGGCTGGAGAAGACGCGTCGCAGGTGGTGGCCGACGCGGCGTGGAACGAGCCCGGCGGGGCGAAGTACGGCGGCGGCCTCAGCTCCGGTCCGGTGCGCCGCATCCTGACGTCACGCAAGGCCGCGCTCTACGCGCTGGACGGACAGACCGGCAAGGAGCTGTGGTCCAGCGGCAACCAGATTGAATCGTGGAACCACTTCAGTGGACTGACCGTCGCCAACGGCCGCGCCTACATCGCGACGTTCGACGGTGTCCT
>JBKJRJ010000540.1:0-5700 GCA_046594705.1 Vicinamibacterales bacterium | reverse complement strand
GAACTACCATCCGCAGCCGTCGCCCGATGGCCGCTTCGTGGCCTTCGACTCTGACCGGGACGGCGAGCGCGGCATCTACATCGCGGACCGCGACGGGAAAAATGTCCGGCGCGTCAGCGGCAATGGGTATGCCGCGTCACCGACCTGGTCGCGTGACGGCCAGCAGCTGGCCTATATCCGAGCGGAGGCGGGCAGCCCCTCAGTGTGGAACCTGTGGGTGCAGCCGGTCAGGGGCGGCGCCGCGAGGCGGGCGACCAGTCACCGCTCCGGCCAGACGTGGGCAGCCTCGTGGTTCCCCGACAGCCACCACATCAGCTACACGCACGAGGACAAGCTCTACGTGCTGGATCTGCCGACAGGTGAATCCCGGGCGTTCGACTCTCCGATAAGAGGGCGGGCTGTCCGCACGCCCGCGGTGTCGCCGGATGGCACCAAGGTCATTTTCCAGGTGTTCAGGCACGGGGCCTGGATCCTCAACCTCGCCGACGGTTCGATGCAGTGCGTGCTCACCGACCCCACGGCGGAGGAATTCGCCTGGGCGCCGGACGGTCGCCGCGTCGCGTTCCACAGCCGCCGCGATGGGCGCTGGGGCATCTACCTCCTGTCACAAGGCTAAGGGGGCTAAGGGCTCCGGGCGCTCGGGGGTTTCTCGACACGTCATTTCCGGCGGCCGATTCCGAACTGGTCGCCGGTCCGGACGGCCTTGCCGTCCTTGAAGACCACCTCAACAACCTTCTCGCTCTGAACGGTCCGCTGCATCTCGTCCGTGAGGACCGCCACGATTTTTCGGCTTTTCGTGTCGACTATCTCCCCGGTGGAAGGGAAGGCGTGCCTGCCGTCGAGGCTGAACGTGATCCATCCGGGCTGGTCGCGCACCTTCAGGCTCGCCACCTGGCGCGGCGGCATCACGCGCGCATCGAAGATGTGCACCATGCTGTTGGCGCCGTCGGCCAGCCAGATTTCCTTTTCGTCGGGCGTGAGCGCGACCCCGTGGCTCGGGCAGCCATGCCGCTTGACAGGACCCTTGACGAATCCGCTGACCTCGACGCGATGCAGCATCTTTCCCGTCCGGAGGTCGCCAATCTCGAATCCGAGCAGGTCGTTGACATTGACGTAGCACAGCGTCTGCGCGCCGTTGATGGTGAAGGGGCGGACCACATGCGAAAAGGGGCCGATTCGCTGTACGACGGTATGGCTGCGTGGATCGGCGACGTCGAGGAGGCGCGACTTGAGGCCGGCCAGGTAGACGTGCTTGCCGTCGGGGCCGTAGATCGTGTTGTGCGCGCCGGAATCGGTGACGACCTTGGCGCGCACGTCGCCGGTTTCCGCATCGACGACGGTCCAGTGGGGTCCCTCGAGCGACGGCACGTAGAGCGTCCCCCCGTCCGGCGACAGCGCCAGCCGATCACAGCCGCCGTCGTACGTACGATCCCAGAGCTTGCGGTCCGTGGCGAGGTCGAACGCCATGACGCGCCGGATGGTCGCGACGTACAGCCGGCCGGTCCGGGCGTTCGCGGCAATCCCCTTGACGTTCTCCGGCTCCGCTCCCGGCGCCACCTCCTGGGTGGGGATGCGCCGCACGAACGCGTAGTTGCGGTCCATGTCGTAGACGAGAAGCCCGACGCCGCCATACTCGACGTAATTGCGGATGCCGGGCTCGGCGACATACAGGTAGTGATGTTCGGCGGCTGGGAGGCCCGCCGAATCGAAACGCGCCGCGGCGATGAGCGGCAGCGCGGTCACTGCCAGGAGCAATCGGATTTTCATGGTCACCTCTGCGTCAGGATGGCTTCGAGTCGGCGGCCATCGATATTGTCCATCGTCAGGCCGAGCAGCGCCGCGATCGTCGGGGCCACGTCCACGTTGGCGAAGACATCCAGGCGGGCGCCGGCCTTGATGCCGCGCCCGGATGCGATGAAGATTCCGTTCATGTCCGGATCGCTGCTGACGTAGCCGTGTCGCCCCGTGGTGGCGTTGGCCGCCGCGGCGACGGCCGGTCCCTCGGTCTCGACGCCGAATCCGTAGCCCTCGGCGGCGACGAGCACCAGGTCCGCCATCTGCGGGTTGGTATCGGGATCCGGCATGCCGGCCTTCGCAAAGCCGGCGCGGTCGCGCACCTCGACGATGCCTTCCACCCCTGTGAACAATGCCTGGAGACGGGGACGCAACTCGGCGGCCCGCGCGCGATCGGTCACGTAGACCATGGCCGTGCCGCCTTCCGACAGCGCGTAGGCATCGCACGCGACGGCGCCGCCCTCGACCGTCAGCAGTCCAGCCCCGCGAAGCAGGACGTTGGGGCGGACGACGCGGGGGGCGCGCTTGAAGCCGTGGTCCGAGACGATGATCACGCTGGCCCGCTGCGCGAGTCCGGCGCTTTCAATCCCCGTGACGACCTGCGCCACCTGTCCGTCGAGGAACGCCATCGCGGAGGACGCCGCCAGCGAGCCTGGGCCATAGGAATGATGCACGGAGTCGAGCGTCAGCAGGTGCATCAGCAGCAGGCGCGGCTTGTGCGTCTTGACGATGTGCACGGCCGCGTCGGTCCAGATCTGGTCGCGCCGCGTGATGATCGTCCTCGCGAAGCCGTCGATCTCCGCCGTGGTGACCAGGCCGGCGGCGATCATCTCCTTCTCGACGGGGCCGGCGGCGCTGGGCCGCTCGGGAAAGGCCCAGTTGATGGTGCCGGGGTTCTGGATCGCCACCCAGTCTACCTGCGCGGTCGTCTGGCCCGCCTGGTAGGCCAGGTCGTACACCGTTGGCGCCTGGACCATCTCGCGCTTGTCGCGCCAGGGCTCGATCCTGACCGGCACGCGCGGTCCGGGGCGCACGAGCAGGCCGTTGAAGAGCACGCTGTGGCGCGCCGGCGAGACGCCCGTCACCATGCTGGTGTGGCTGGGCCACGTCACGGAGGGGTTGGTGACCGACATGCCGGTCGCCATGGCACCCGATGCGGCGAGCCGGCGCAGCGTCGGCACCGGCAGCGCCGGATCCGCCAGCGCCGCGGCAGGGAAGCCGTCGAGGCTGATGACCACCACCACGCCGTCGCCGGCGGGGGCCTGGCCAGGGGTCCGGGTCGGGTCCGCGCCGAACAGCACGCCAGCGGCGACCAGGACAGAGAGCGCATGTTTCATGCGCCGGAGTCTACTCCCGCCGCCGTCGTCGCGGGGAAGAGTGTTGTAAGCTTCTGCCCATGAGGTTCGTTGCGGCCGTCGTCGGTTGGTGTCTGATCACGGCGAGCGCCGCGGCTGCGCAGCAGGGGACGAGCGGGAGTCCGGCGGGATCGGCGAGCAGGCCGTCGGTCACCGCGCTCCGAGTGGAGCACGCGCCCGTGCTCGACGGCGAAGTGCTCGCGGATCCGGTCTGGCAGGCGGCTGTTGCCGCGTCCACGTTCAGCCAGGAACAGCCCGAAGAAGGGCAGCCCGCCTCGGAGCGCACCGAGGTGCGGGTCCTCTACACCGCAGACACCCTGTACCTTGGCGTCATCTGCTTCGATCGGGATCCGAAGTCGATCATCGTGTCGGATGCGCGGCGCGATGCGCCGCTGGACCAGACCGACAGCATCCAGGTCATCTTCGACACCTACCGCGATCGCCTGAATGGTTTCGTTTTCGGGACCAACCCGGCCGGCATCGAGTACGACGGCCAGGTCACCAACGAAGGGCAGGGCGGCGGCGGTCTCGGGGCCGGGCAGAGGCAGCAGGCGGGATCGGGGGGCGGCTTCAATCTGAACTGGGACGGGGTGTGGGAGGTGCGGACCCACGTCAGCGACATCGGCTGGAGCGCGGAGTTCGCGATTCCGTTCCGCACCTTGCGCTACCCCGGCGGCGTCAACCAGACATGGGGCGTCAACTTCCAGCGGAATATCCGGCGGCGCAACGAGCAATCGTATTGGGCGCCGATTTCACGCCAGTACGACCTGTATCGGTTGTCGCTCGCCGGATCGCTCCTCGGCATTCAGACGCCGGTCCTCAGGAACTTCAAGGCGACGCCCTACGTGCTCGGCAACGTGAAGCAGTCCGGGCGGCGCCCGGTCGATGCGGTGCTCCTCGGCCAGGCCGGCGGCGATGTGAAGTACAACCTGACCCCCAGCCTCACGCTCGACGGCACCGTGAACACGGACTTCGCCCAGGTCGAGGTGGACGACCAGCAGGTCAACCTCGATCGGTTCAATCTCTTCTTCCCGGAAAAGCGCCCCTTCTTTCTCGAGAATGCAGGGTTTTTCTCGGTCGGCAACCCTGGCGAGATCGACCTCTTCTTCAGCCGCCGGATTGGCATCCACCCCGACAGCGGGCCGATTCCGATCGCGGCCGGCGCCCGTGCGTCCGGCAAGGCGGGAACGTTCAATATCGGCCTGCTCAACATGCAGACGCGACGGGTGCAGGATCGGATTGCCGCCAACAATTTTTCCGTGGCGCGCATCAGCCGCGATCTGCCGAACCGATCGTCGATTGGGGCGTTGATCGTGAACCGGGAGGGAACGGGGCGTCTCGCGCGCGCCGGCAATTACAACCGTACTTTCGCGATCGACGGCAAGGCGGCCGTGCGCCAGCACACCGTCATCTCGAGTTTCGTCGCGAAGACGCAAACGCCGGGCGTCCGGGGCAACGACCACGCCTTCAACGTGCGCTCGCGCACCAGCGTGCCGCGGTTTGACGTGGAGCTCGGCTATCAGGAGGTCGGCGCCCGCTTCAACCCGGAGGTCGGCTTCCTCTCCCGGCGCGGCTATCGCAAACCCGACCTCCGCCTTCTCACGCGCTGGAGGCCGGCGCATTCGGTCCTTCAGGAACTCCGGCCGCATGCGTCATACCGGGCATTCGTGGGGTTCGACGGGTTCGTCGAGAGCACTTTTACGCACATCGACAACCACTGGCAGTTCAAGAACAGCTCGGAGATTCACACCGGTCTCAACCTCACCGAGGAGGGGGTGCGCACCCCGTTCGAAATCTATCCGAAGATCTTCGTCCCGCCGGGCTCTTACAAACACGAGGAAGCGCAGCTCGTGCTGATGACCAACCAGGGCGCGCCCGCGAGCCTGGAGGTGCGGTCGATCATCGGCGGGTTCTTCGGCGGCCGCCGGGTCCAGCTCAACCCGACGCTCCGCATGCGCGTCGGCAATGCCCTGACGACGGAACTGGCGTACCAGCGCAACGACATCACGCTGCCGTGGGGCGACTTCACGACCAACCTGCTGCGCGCCAGGCTCTCCTATGCCTTCACCACCCATGCCTTTATCCAGGGGCTCGCGCAGTACAACGACCGCGCGGACGTGTGGTCGGCCAACCTCCGGTTCGGCTGGCTGCGGGCGGGGAACACGGGGTTGTTCCTTGTCTACACCGACACGCGCGCACTCAACGATCTGTTCGTGCGTCCCGCGCGCACCGACCGGTCGTTGATCCTGAAGTTCTCCCGCACCCTGGACCTGCTGCGGTAGGCGATGGCGCTCGGACTGCCGGGCGTGGCTATTCGGACCCGTCGGCCCGCCCGACAGTGACCTCGTTGCCGTCCGCGGTGCGGTGGACGCGGACCAGCCACGGATTGCAACAGACCTCGCAGTCCTGGACGAAACTGCCGCGGACGTCTTCTTCGACCTGGATCTCCACGGCCTCGCCGCAATAGGGACAGGTGACCGGAAAAGAGTCAACGTGGTCCATAGATCAACCGTATCAAAATCGGGCGCCGGCCTGGCCCCAACGTTGGCAT
>JBKJRJ010000235.1:0-2640 GCA_046594705.1 Vicinamibacterales bacterium | reverse complement strand
GCTGTCGGTGAGGCCGATCTCCTTGCGCCGCTCGGGCGGCACCGAGGCGTGGGTCATCGTGGCGGGATGGCTGATGAGCGTTTCGACGCCGCCGAGGCTTTCGGCCAGCGACATCAGTTTGACGCGGTTGCAGACGCGCCGCGCCGCCTCGAACGTGCCGACCTCGAACGACACCATCCCGCCGTAGCCGCGCATCTGGCGCGTGGCCAGTTCGTGCTGCGGATGGCTCGGGAGCCCGGGATAAATCACCTGTGTGACCTTCGGGTGGGTCGACAGGAACCGGGCCAGCGCCATCCCGTTGGCGTTGTGCTGCGCCATGCGGAGCGTCAGCGTCTTGGTGCCCCGCAGCACCAGCCAGGAATCGAACGGGCTCAGGATGGCGCCGGCCGCGTTCTGAATGAACCTCAGCCACTCGATGTCGTCGTCGCGGTTGGCGATCACGACGCCGCCGATGCTGTCGCTGTGGCCGTTGAGATATTTGGTGGTGCTGTGGGTGACGAGGTCGGCCCCCAGGCTGAGCGGTTGCTGCAGGACCGGGCTCGCGAAGGTGTTGTCGACCACCAGCCGGGCACCGCGCGCGCGCGCAATCGCGGCGACCGTCGCGATGTCGGTCAGCCGGAGCACCGGGTTGGTGGGGGTTTCGACGAACAGCATTTTCGTGTTCGGGCGCATCGCCTGTTCGACCAGTTCGGGGCGCGACGTATCGACGTAGCTGAACTCGAGCTGGTAGCGGGTGAGGACCTTGTCGAACAGCCGGAACGTCCCACCGTAGGTGTTGTCGGTGACGACCATGTGGTCGCCGGCCTTCAGCAGGGTGCTGATGGCGTCGATCGCCGCCATGCCGGAGGCGAAGGCGAAGGCCGCCTTGCCACCTTCGATCGCCGCGAGGTTGGCCTCGAGCGCTGCGCGCGTCGGGTTCTGCGTCCGCGCGTACTCGAACCCCTTGTGCTTGCCGAGCTCCTCCTGCACGTAGGTCGAGGTCTGGAAGATGGGCGTGATGATGGCGCCGGTTCCGGGGTCCGGTGTCTGTCCGGCGTGGATGCAGATGGTCGAGAAGCGCGCCCCGGGCGGAAGTTTCATGGTCTAATAATCGCACATGGCGCGTCGCCTCCCGCCGGGGCCTGCCGCAGCACCGCAGCCGACGGCACGGCGCATCCTCCTCCACACCTGGCCTGGCCGCCTGTTCCTCGCGATGGCGGCGCTGAAGGGCGTGATCGCGGTGTGGCGCGTCGCCGGCGACGTGCCGGAGACGATCCGGGTGATCAACAGCGTCGCCACCGTCGGTCTCGCGATCGCGGTGGGCGTGTTCGCGTGGCGTCTGTTCGTGCAGATCAAGCGGCAGCTGCTGTGGCGCGTCCGCCGCAAGCTGATCCTGTCCTACATCTTCATCGGCGTGATTCCCTCGCTGCTCATCCTGGTGTTCTTCCTGTTCGCCGGCAGCCTGGTGTTCATGAACGTGAGCGCCTACCTGTTCAAGGACGGCTACGACACCATCGTCGAAAACGCGCGGGTCAGCGCGCAGGCCGCGGCCACCGAGATCGGCCGCAACCCCGCCGCCGCGGTCGAGACCATTCAGCGCGTGCATCGCACCCGGGCGTCCATCTACCCGGCGATCTCGATCGCCTATATCGGGCCCGACGGCCGGACCGACACCGTCGGCCCGTGGCAGCGCATGCCGGCGCCCGACGCGCTGCCGCCCTGGCTCAAGGAGGATTCGTTCGCCGGATCCTTTGGCGTGCCCGTGAAGGATTCTCCGGGAGAGGAAGACCTGGTGGTGCGTGCCGTCGCCAGGGTCGGCGGCGCCTCGGGCGGCGCGGTGGTGGTGGACATCCCGCTCGACGAGCAGGTGACGCACCGTCTGCACGAGCAGAGCGGCGTCCGCCTCGAATCGGTGTTCGACTCGCGCGTCGTCAATGCGACCACCGCGCGCTCCGGCGACAGCGCGCAGCAGAGCGGGCGATCCGTGCTGTTCGAGCGCAGTCTCGCCCAGGTCGAGGTCGCCGACTGGAACTCCCGGCTGGGCCACCGCGACACGGTGGTGCTGACCTACCGCGTGCGGGAGCTCTACCGGCATCTGTCGAGCGCCCAGTCACTGGTGGTCGGCACTGGCGGCATGAAGCTCTCCGATGCCCTGTTGTGGGTGCTGATCCTGATCGGGCTGATGTTCCTCATCATCGAGGCCGCCGCCCTGATCATGGGGCTCGCACTGGCGCGATCGATCACGAGCTCCGTCCACCAGCTGTTCATGGGCACCGAACGGGTACGGCAGGGCGACTTCACCCACCGGATCAATATCGAGTCGAAGGATCAGCTGGGCGAGCTGGCCGACTCGTTCAACCAGATGACCGGCAGCATCGAAAACCTGCTGCTGACCGCCGCCGAGAAGAAGCGGCTGGAAGAAGAGCTGCGCATCGCGCGCCAGATCCAGATGTCGCTGCTGCCGCGCGGCCCGCTCGATTTTCCCGGCATCAGCATGACCGCGCTCTGCGTGCCGGCCCGCGAGGTCGGCGGCGATTACTACGACTTCTTCCACGTCGGCGATCGGCAGCTCGGCGTCCTGACCGCCGACGTCTCCGGCAAGGGCACCTCGGCGGCCCTCTACATGGCGGAGCTCAAGGGGCTGATGCTCTCGCTCAGCCA
>JBKJRJ010000119.1:0-4986 GCA_046594705.1 Vicinamibacterales bacterium | reverse complement strand
ATCGTGCGGGTGGTGACTCGTGTGCGCTCGGCCAGATCGTCGATCGTCAGGCGGCGGGACGCCTCGAGGTCCCGGAGGATGGACCACTGGCGGATGACTTCGGCATTGCGCGGCACCAGCCTAGACTACCGCCAGATCGGCCTCGAGCGCCGTGCGTCGCCGATACCCTCGCTATTTCGGCACGGCGACGGTGGCGGTCCTCGACGCCTCGTTGCCGGAAGCGTCCGCGCAGGTCACCGTGACGATGTAGAGCCGGCCGCTGCCGCCGCCCGCGCGCTCGGCGCGCAGCCGCAGGTGACGCGCGTCCGGCACCTGCCAGTCGATGCTGGTGTTGCCGTCACCGTTCCCGTTCACCGGCTCGTTGCTGGTGACTGAGGCCGAGCACAGCGCCGCGCCCCCGGCGTCCGCCACCTGGTACAGGAGGGTGACGTCGATCATCTTGTGGTTCGGCGAACCCAGGGTGTCGAGTGTCGCCGTCACACTGGTCATGGACGGCGCGATCGTGTCCACGACCGTCAGCGCCCCCGCGCCGGACGCGCTGGTGAAGTTCACGTCGCCGGCGTACGCATAAAGGATCGGATACGCGCGGCTCGAGGAGGCGAGCGACCCGGTGGCGATGGTCGCCGAGAACTGGCCGCCGGAACCGATCCCCGCCGTGACGCTGCTGCCGCCGATCGTGATCACGACAGTGCCGGATGGCACCAGGCCGCCGGATGCGAGCGTACCCGCCACGGTGACCGATGCGGTGCCTGCCTCGATGGCCGGTGAGGTCAGGCCGCTGAACGCCGGCGCCGCCCTGTAGATCGTCGCTGTGTGCGTGACCTCGGTCGCGGCGTCGTACAAGGCGCTGCCCGCTTGCGAGGCCGTCACCGTGCAGTCCCCGGCCGAGATGATCGTGATCGTCGCGCCGTTGTCGCCGCCCGACGTGCAGGCGCCCGAGGCGGTGAACGTCACCGGGTTGCCGGAGACTCCGCCCGTCGCGCTTACTGTGAACGGCGTATCGCCGTAGGTCCGAGCCGCGGGTGCGGCGAAG
This sequence comes from Vicinamibacterales bacterium, assembly GCA_046594705.1. Classification (GTDB taxonomy): domain Bacteria; phylum Acidobacteriota; class Vicinamibacteria; order Vicinamibacterales; family 2-12-FULL-66-21; genus JAICSD01. Next base: position 3,953 of record JBKJRJ010000119.1, on the reverse strand, counting down.
GCGATCACCTGGTCACCCTTCACGAGGGGGGGATTGTTGCCGTTGGTGCCCGCCTCGACGCATCGCTGGATCGGTTCGGGCAGGCTGGAAAAGAGGTCGTAGCCGGTCAGGGTCTCGACCGCATCGACGGTGGTCAGGTAGTTCTCCCACGGGTTGTTCCGGATGCCCTGCACGTTCGGCATGATGATGGCGATGCTCCTGGTGGAGCAGCTGACGCGCGAGATGTCGTCGCCGCCGTCCTTGGGAATCACCAGCGCCGTTTTCCAGGTGTAGGCCGGGACCGTGACGTGTCCGTCGGCGATGGTGAAGGACACGCCGCCGTTGCTGCCTGTGCCGCCGGCGCCGACGCCGCCCGCCACGATGTAAACCTCGTCGGCCGGCGTCAGCGTCCTGAGGTAATTTTCGAACGAGGCCCAGGGGCCCTGATTGTTGTCGGGAGCCTGCGCCATCATGTTCGACATCAGGAAGGTGGCCTGGTTGATCGGGATCGACGTTTCCTTGTCGCGATCGGCGTTGGGCACCAGGTGTCCACGGTCGAAGCCGCTGCCACTGAAGTCGAACGACTGCACGCGATACCAGTCCGGCGGCACCGCCGGATCCGGACGGAACGTATCCACGCGCGTCAGGCTGCCGGTCCATTCGTCGGACAAGTGCCAGCTCACCCAGTTCGGCCGGCCGAAGTCACGGTGGTAGGAGAGCGCGAACTCGGGCTTCTCCATCAGGTAGTTGTTGGGCTGGCCGATGCTGGCGACGGCGCCGCTCGGGTTGCCCATCGTCAGCTGCACGCTCGAGGGGAACGGCGGCGCGGTGCCGGTGGCCACCGTAAAGGACCACGTGTAGTTGGCAGGCAGCGTGTCGGTATTGGGCCCGGCGTCGTCGAGGTCCTGGTCGTAGACCTGGTGCTGGAACAGCGTCACCGTGCACTGCTCGCCCGCCAGGAAGTTGACGTTCGGCGTGATGTAGTGGACCTGGCCGCCGCCGGCGAATGTCACGCTGTTGTGCGGTCCAGTGGAGGCGCAGGTAATGTCGAACCACGCGCCGGTCACGTCAACCGCCTCCGTAAAGGTGATCGCGATGGTGGCGTCGCGCGGCGCGGTTGTGCGGTTCGTGCCCGGGTCGGTGCCGAGCACCAGGGGACCGAGCTCGACGATCGGCGCGGTCTGACGCGGTGTCGGCGAGCCCGTGACAAAGTCGCTGCCATTTCGATCGGTGTCGGTGCTCCCGCCGCCGGCACGCAATAACGCGGTCGTGGTACTCGCGGTGGGCGCCGCCGTCGCCCCTTCGCGGCAGTCCGCGCTGCCGTAACCGACGAAATCCATCAGGTGGGGGTCGTTGGTCGGACAGTTGCCGGCCAGAGGATCGAAGTTGTCGACCAGGGCCATCTTGCCGCTGGTACCGCTCAGGTTCATCAGGCCGGAGACGTTCGCGGGCGGCAGCGCAGCGCCATCGGATCCGCTGGACGCGAGTGCGACGAGATAATACTGGCCGGGAGCGATCGTGCCGCCCAGTGGCTGCCGGTTGAAGCCCCATCCGCTTCCGCTGGCCGACGCGTACTGGAGCGACCAGCCGCCGATGTCCACGACGGACGTGCCGCGGTTATACAGCTCGACGTAATCGTTGTGATACGAGGCCCCCGAGTTGCCTCCACCGCCGTAGATCTGGCTGATGACGATGACGCTGTTACTCGGCGGCGCCGGGGGCGTGCAGGTGTTCGGGCCGCGGGGAGTGGGCGTGCCCTGCGAATAGGTCGACGTGTTGCGGGGGCCGCCCGACCCGTTGGGGCAGCGCTGGCTCGACTGCGTGTCGCTTTCATTGGCCTGAGGCTGTCCGGCATTGAGGAATCCGAGCAAACCCGGATCGTCCGCATCGTCGGTTCCATACACGATGGCGTCCCGCAGATTGGTGGTGGTGACCGGGGTGTTCGTCGGGAAACCCGCCAGGTCGCCGGCATACAGCGCCACCGCATCGGCGCCGTTTTGCAAGAGATTGCTCCCGAACGGCAGGTCGCTTCCAGCCCCATTTCCCAGTGTGAAATAACCATTGGCATTGGTGAAAAAGCCGTCGAGATCGAACGCCGCGTAGGAGACGTCTCCGTTGCCGTTGAAGAAGACCACCACCAGGCCGTCGAGCGAGGTGTTCCCGACGCCGCCGTCGTAGAGCTCGATGAACTCCGCCGTGTCCGTGCCCGGCGTATCGGCATCGACCTCGTTGATGATGACGTTGGTCGCCACCGGCTGAGGCGGAGCGGCAGTCGTGAAGGAGAAAGTGGCGTCCGACGCCATCTGGTCGGGTGGATCAGTCGCGTCCGCGTCGCTGATCTGGCCGGCGAACACCGTCACGGTGCAGACCGTGCTGTAAGGCAGGGCCGCAGCCGGCGTCAGCGTAAAGCTGCTGCCCGTCGTCCCGCTCTGGGCAAACGCTTGCGGGTGGCCGGCCGGACACTGCAGCGCAAACGCGCCGGCGGAGGCATTGACGCTTTCGCTGAAGGTGACGACGACACTGGAGGTGACGGCGACATTGGTGGCCGCGTGCGGGGGCGCGGTGGTGGTGACGGTCGGCGCGTCATCAGTGACCGGCGGCGGCCCCGCGATGCCGGTGAGGTGAATGTCGTCGATGCCGAGCGCCTGCGCGTTCGTGGCAAGCGTGCCGCCCGAGACGGAGTAGTTCCACGCCAGGTAGACCGTGCCAGCGGCCGGAATCGCGAGGTTCAGTGGTTTGTTCACAACTACAGTCGCGCCCGGCGCAGTGGCGAATCCGCTGTTGCTGGCGTCGGGGCCGAAGCTGGTAAGAAAATCCGGACCGGCCGTGGTCCAGGTGACGCCGTCGGTGGAGTAGAACAACTGAATCCTGAAGCCCGAGGGGTTCGACCCACCACGGTACTTTTCGACGCTGTAGGAAATTTGCAGGCCGTTGAGCGGTGTCGCGGCGTTATTCGCGAGCTGTGCGTAGAGGTTGCCGCTCTGCGTGCCGCTGCCGGATGAAAGGAAACCGATCGCCCGGTCGGCGCCCCCCGAAGTGGCCGTCGCACTGGTGCCTGAACCGAAGTTATAAATGCCGTGCGCTGCTGACGAGGACAGGCTCGGCCCTCCGACCCGTGCCGTAGCCGTCAGCGCGGCCGCGTAGCTGCCGGGGCCTCGGACCGTCAGTTGCGCATCCACCTTGAAGTCCGCCGGAAGCGCCGCCGCCGCCGACGTCCCGATCGTGTCGAAGCTCTGGGTATAGGGCGAGCCCGTTGGAATCGAGATGGCCGCCGACAGGACGATGGCAAGCAGGGAAACGAGCGCACACACGGCGAGCCCGCGGACGAGTCTGGATTTCATGACAACGACCTCTTGCCTGCCCCGCCCGAAGCCGACGGCGAAGGCGGGAGACGGATGATGGGGGTCATCGGGACGGCCGACCGCGAGGATTCTGCGATATCGCACCCGCAAAGGTCAACGACAACTGCGCAAAATCTGCGTACGGTTGACGTGACCTGTCCTGTCACGAGCCGCCGGTAGAGTCCCCATCAGGAGGCGGACATGCAACGGCTCGGGTCGGTGGTGACGCGGTGGATGGATGGGGGAGAACTGCCCGGGTGGAGCACCCGGCGAGGTTTGCGGCTGGCGATGCCGGACGCCGCGCGAAGCGGGCCGTCGGGCGCGCGCGGCCCCGACAAGTACCGCCTGCTGGATGTGACACGCCGGCGGGCGCAGATTCGCGCCCGCCGGGAGCTAGGCTTGAGTTAAGCCGCGGTGGCGCTGCTCTTGGTCAGCTCGAGCTTGCGGACGACGATCCGGGCGGGGCGCTTGGTTTCGCACTCGTGCCACCAGAGGCCTTCCCGGATCCGCCAGCCGTTCTCACCCTGATCGTCGAACAACACACCGCAGCGGGCACAGACGTCGTATTCCAGTTTCGGCATTGGCTCGCCCCGCGATGCAGCCAGGCAGAGGCTGTCAACCGTATGACGCCGC
>JBKJRJ010000036.1:0-2796 GCA_046594705.1 Vicinamibacterales bacterium | reverse complement strand
CAGATGCGATGGCGACCCGCGCGCGCATCAAAGGCCATGCCGTAGACGGCGCTGCCGGGGAAGTAGGGTCCGCCGACATCCCACTGCCGCCGCTCGGCATCGGCGCGGAGGATGAACCCGCCCTTCATCGTGCCGACCAGCAGGAGGGTGTCCCCGGAACGGGGTTCGACGTCATGCGTGACAGGCACTGGACACTCCTCGGGGTCAGCGCGCCGGCCGGCCGGCGCGGCGATTCAACACGCCGATGATGATACCGAACGCGAGCACCGGGGGACCTTCCGTCAGCGTCCAGGACGCCGGCAGGCCCGCGTGCATGTCGATCGCCGTGATCATCACGCCGAACAGGACGTTCATGACGGCCAGGTACCACACGAACGTCCGGTATTTGATCGGGTCCTGGGCGACGAGCAACACGAGCACCCCGTGAAAGCCGTAGAGCGCCGCAACCGAGCGAGCGAGATAGTCCACGATCGGCGCCCGCGGCAACACACCCAGGCCGAGCCACTCGTGCGTCGAGGCCATCCAGTCCACGGGCATCAGCATCGCCAGGAAGGCCGTCAGCATTACCACGCCGGCCAGGCGCAGCAGCAGAACCAAGCGGTTAGCGCCCATCAGGGCGCCGCGGTAAATGCGGCCACGGTCCTGGCGTATTCCGCCGGCAGCCCGCCGTCGCGGGTCACCGACAGCCCGAGGTCGCGCAGCAGGCCGTCCTGAATGCCGTAGATCCACCCGTGAACGGCCAGCGTCTGCCCTCTCCGCCACGCGTCGATCGCAATCGTTGTCCGGCAGACGTTGGCCACCTGCTCGATGACGTTGAGCTCGGCGAGCCGGTCGACGCACTCCTGGTCGGACATGCCGCGCGAGAACAGCTCAGCGTGCCGTTCCGCGACGTCCTGCACGTGGCGCAGCCAGTTGTCGATCAGGCCGAGGCCGGTTCGCTTCCACGCGACCTCGATGCCGCCGCAGCCGTAATGCCCGCACACGATCACGTGCTCGACGCGAAGCACCTCCACGGCGTACTGCAGCACCGACAGGCAGTTCAGATCGGAATGGACGACCACGTTCGCGACGTTGCGATGGACGAACAGCTCGCCGGGCACCAGGCCGACAATCTCGTTCGCCGGCACGCGGCTGTCCGAACAGCCGATCCACAGGTAGCGCGGGGCCTGCTGGCGGACGAGGCGGTTGAAGAAGCCCGGATCGCGCTCCTTCACCCGTTCGGCCCATTGTCGGTTGCTCGCAAAGAGCTCTGGCAGGTGAATCATCCGTGGTCGGCCCGTTGCCATCCTGCGATCTCGAGCTTTGTCATCTTCATCATGGTCGTCGCGTCACCCCTCTACTCGAGAAACGGCTGGACGAGGGTCGTCCAGAGTGCGTAGCCCCTGGCGGAGAGGTGCAGTCCGTCGTCGACGAACAGGTCCTTCCGCGGCTTTCCGTCCCATCCGATCATCGGACCGTCCACGTCGACGAACGCGATCCGGTCGTCAGTGTCACAGTACTCGCGTACGAGCGCGTTCGCCTGCCGAACCTTCGCGATCATGGCCCAGCGCCGCACGCTCGGCTTGATTCCGATGAACGCGATCCTGGCCTGGGGCAGCGCCGCGTGCACTTTGCCGGCAAACCCCTTGAACGCGTCGGCTACGGCGTCGGGCGTCTTCCCCGCCGCGAGGTCGTTGTCACCGGCATAGAACACGACGGTGCGCGGCTTGTGCCGCAGCACCAGCAGATCCACGTGGGTGACGGAGTCGGCGATTTCAGAGCCGCCAAATCCGCGATTGAGCACCCCGGCTCGAGGAAAGTGTTTCTCGAGATCCCACAAGCGGATGCTCGAGCTGCCGACGAATACGATCCCCCCCAGCGCGGGCGGATTGCTTCGATCCTGCGCCTCGAACGACGCCATGTCGGCCGCCCAGCGGTCCGTTGGGGCCGCCGCCTGTGGTGCCGGTGCGCTCGAGACCGCCAGCAACGCCAAACCCGCCGCCGTCACAATCCAGTTCATCATGCGCGTGTTCCTCGAGCTGCTGCGCCATCGCCGGGTCGCTCGCGCCGGCGAAGGCGATATGGTTCCCGACGGGGTCAGCGATCGTCAGGGTCTTGCGCGGCACGCTATTGCTGCGAACCGCCCCCGGGCTTCTGGCTGCCGAGTCCCTCGGCATCAGACGGCTTCTCGCTGCCCATCCCTTCCTTGCCGGACTTTCCCGCCCCCGCGTTGCCCCCGCTCCCCTGCGAGGTGGCGTCGTCATCTTTCTTTCGGTCCTGTGCTTTGTCTTTCTGATCAGCCATGCGGCCTCCTTGTTCGTGGACGTATGCAAGCCGTGGAGCCGAAGGTGTCGAGGCGCGCTCAAATATAGCTCAGCCATGGGGAGACATGGCGAACACCACCAAAGCCGGGAGGCTGAGGCGAACGGTTAGGAGCCGGCGGCGGACGCCCGAGCGGGCTCTTCCTCGGTCTCGGAAACGGCCGAGGCACCGCCGCCAACCAGCTGTGCGAGCATCGCGGCAAAAAACGTCGCTACGGCCCGTCTGCTGCCGGAGTCATCGTGGCCGGGCGGCAGCTCGATGGTCAGAACGCCGGCGCAGGACGTCGAAGTCATCAAAGGAAGCGCCAGCGCGCCACTGGTGCGCAGCGTGCCGCTCACCGCGAGCGTTCTGGCCGAGCGGAAGGCCGCCGCCGTCACGTTGTCGTCGTCGCGGCTCACGCCCGGTAACTGCGCAACCACCTGGTCGGAATAGCCGTGCACAAGGACCGGTTGCAGCTGCGCCGAGAGCGCATCCCACACCCAGACGATCAGCCCC
>JBKJRJ010000560.1:0-6181 GCA_046594705.1 Vicinamibacterales bacterium | reverse complement strand
AGCGTGCAACCGTTATTGGTGCTTGCGCCAGTAGCGCGCCAGACCCTGGTAGGAATAGTTCAGTCCCCCGGCCTTGGTGTAGTCGGCGGCCTCGAGTGCGCCGACCCGCCGCGTGAGATCCACCAATGCGTTCTCCACGAACCGCACCTGCCGCGCGTCGTCGGACAGGGCCGGATCGGCCAGCAGCTTTCGGACCATCACGCTCCACGACTCGAGGTGCTCGAACATCGCCTGGAAGTGCTGGCTGGCTCCGTGATGCGGCCCGAAGTGGGTGAGGAACAGCGTGTCCGGCGCCCACGCGAGGATCTTCTGCTCACTCACGCGCCAGGCCTCGAGGTCGATGTCGGGCGGCGGCGTCGGCGGCATGACGTAGACGCCGGAGCCGCGGCGAATCCCCGCGGCGTCTCCGACGAACGCGACGCGCGAGGCATGGTCGAAGAACGACACATGGTGCGACGCGTGGCCGGGAGTGTACTCGACGGCGATCTCGCGCCCCACGATGGACAGCGTTTCTCCGCCGTCGACGATCTTCAGGTTCTTCGCGGGGACCGGTTTCACCTCGCCCCAGAGCGGGCCCATGTCCTCCCCGTAGAGCCGCCCCGCGCTCGCGAGCAGCTTCGACGGATCGGCAAGGTGCGGCGCGCCGCGGCCGTGCACGAAGACGTCGATGTGGGGATACCGTTCGACGATCTGTCCGACCGCACCGGAGTGGTCGAGATGAATATGGGTGATGAGGATCTGGCGGACATCGGCGAACCCGATGCCCTTTGCCTCGAGCGACGCGTCGAGATTCGGGAGCGTCGTAGCCGGCCCGGGGTCGATCAGCGCGACCCCAGACGATCCATGCAGGATGGCCGTCGCGATGATCTCGCGGCGCCCGCGGAAGTTGAGATCGACGTAGTCCAGGCCGGATGCGAGGGGCGGCATCCCGTTCAGTACATCACGTAGGTGAACAGCTGATCACCGACCGCCACCAGCACGTACTGGCGACCGTCGAGGCGATAGGTGATCGGGGCGTTGGTCACCGAGCCGATGCGGGAATGCCACAGCGGCTTGCCCGTGACGGCGTCGTGCGCGACGAAATTGCCGCCGCCGTCGCCGGCAAACACCAGCTTGCCGGCGGTGGTGAGCAGGCCGCCGCCACCGCCGGCGCCGCTCGGATAACGGTGCCGCCAGGCAATCTTGCCGGTCTTGTAGTCAATCGCCGTCAGGAAATTGCCGGCGTTCCCGACGTTGATCTCCTCCTTGCCGCCGAGTCCCATCGAGCCGCGCGGGTCCGGATCGGTCAAGTAGAAGATCGAGTAGCCGTTGCGCTCGGAGACGTAGAACAGGCCGGTGTCGGGCGAGTAGGCCGGGGGTTCCCAGTTCACGGTCCCGCCCGCGGGCGGAGACACCAGCGCACCGGGCACCGCCGGATCCTTGCCGGGATCCCGCCTGACCGAGCCCTTGGCGTCCACGTTCTTCGCCCAGTTGGTGGCGCTGCCATACTTGCTGGTGACGAAATGCTCGCCGGTGACGCGGTCGAGCGTGAAGAAGTAGCCGTTCCGCGCCGCGGTCGACACCAGCTTGCGCTTGCGTCCATTGACGACCCCGTCGATCAGGATGGGTGTCTGCGCCGAATCCCAGTCGTGCATGTCGTGCGGGGAGGTCTGGAAGTACCAGGCCATCTTGCCGGTTTCGACGTTGAGGGCGATCAGCGAGCAGGTGAACAGGTTGTCACCCTCGCCACGGCCCACCGTGTAGGCCGGAATGGGATTGCCGGTCCCGAAAATATAGAGCTTGGTCTCCGGGTCGTAGACGCCCGGCAGCCAGGGCATGCCGCCGCCATGACGCGCGGCGTCCAGACTGGCCCACGTTTCGATCCCCGGATCCCCTGGGTTCATCGGCACGGTGTAGAACTTCCACTGCTCCTCGCCGGTCTCGGCGTCGAACGACATCAGGAATCCCGGCGAATCGAGATCGTTGCCGGTACCGATGATGATGTGATTGCCGACCACGATTGGGGCGGAGGTCGTGAAGTACTGCTGGTTGAAGTCGGCGACGACCTTGTGCCACCGCTCCTTCCCCGTGCGCGCGTCCAGCGACACGAGGTAGTTATCGGGCGTGGCCATATAGAGGTAGTTGTTCCACATCGCGAGCCCGCGGTTGGCGATGTGCGTTCCCCCTCTGGTCTTCCAGAAGTAGTGCCACACCTCGCGGCCGTCGCGCGCGTCGAGTGCCCAGGCGTTGTCGGGGGTCGAGACGTAGAGCGTGCCATCCACCATCAGCGGCGTACCCTTGATGCCGGAGCCGCCGCCCGCGCCGAAATCTCCCGTGCCCTCGCCGCCGATGATGAGGTTGCCACCCCCCTGCCCTGAACCGGTCGAAGGGCCCCGCCCGCGCCCACCGGACCCACTGGTGTTGCCCGGCCCCGGCCCTGGCGTCAGCCCGATCGTCCAGGCGAGCGTGAGATTCTTGACGGTCAGGCGGTTGGCCTGCGTCAGCAGGCTGTAGCGCTTTCCCGTGTAATCGCCGGAATAGGTCGGCCAGCTGTCGGCGAGCGGCTTGAGGAGCTCCGCCGGATCGAGGCCCCGGCCCTGGCCGCGGAGGACGGTCCCGAGGGCCCCGAGCAGGACGGTCAGCAGCAGTAATTGTTTCCGCATCATTTCAGGGTTGCCAGGTATGCCGTGACGTCGTGCATGTTCTTGTCGGTGTAACCCGACAACAACGTGCGGTGGGGTTCGAACGGGTCGCGCACTGCCACCTTCGGAAGCGCGCCGTTGCGGCGGAAGCTGCGGCTCAGGCCGTCCGCCTGCGCCAGCGTGACGATGAAGTCGTCGATGCGCACGAGGCGGCCTTCGATGGTCTCTCCCGGCAGCGTCACGGTCACGGTCACGGCGCGGGGGGTGGGCGCGTTCGGCGCCGCGCCTCGACCGGCCGGCTGGCCCGCTGCGCCACGTCCGCGTCCGCCGGCGGCGCCGCCCGACACCCAGAGGTTCTGGAGCGCCTTGGGGTCGGGGACGCGCGTCGCGATCCCCTGCATGTCACCGGTGGCGGAATGGCACGACGCGCATGTCGATTCGAAGTAGGCGCGTCCGGCGACGGCGTCGCCGACCAGCACGTTGAGCACGATCGGGGTGTCACCAGGTGGCGGCATCCCCTGGCGCGGCGACAGCGCGGCCACGCTGTGGATGTATTCGGCAACGGCTCTCACGTCCTCGTCGGGCATCGGGATCGGCGGCATCCCTTTCTCCGCGCGGCTGCCGCGGACGATGGGCAGGATGAGCTCGCCAGCCTGGTCGCTCAGCACCAGCTGCGACCGGAGTAGGTTGGGACCGTTCAACTGGCCACCGCGGAGGTCGGGGCCATGACAGAAGCTGCAGCTCAGGCCGTACAGGGTTTTCCCGCGCGCGACCACCGCCGGGTCGCCCGGCGGACGCTGCTGGGCGGGAAACACGCCGGGATTCCCGCGGCCCTGCGGCGCCGGGGGCGTGGCCGGCGAAACCGCCGCGGGCGGACTCGCCGGTGTTTGTGCCGGCGGCGGCTGCGGTGCCGGTGGTGGCACCGCCTGGACGGCGAACATCGACACGAAAAGCGCGGTGGCGAGCGCGATCGAAACCTTCACCATGGAACCTCTTGAACCCCCGCGAACCTCTCACCAATCATAAGGGCGTCTCGACGCAGCACGAACGACACGAATTCATCGCGAGCACGCCAGGACAGGAGATGAGATGAGGTGGCTGGCTGCCACGTCATCTCATCGTCGAGACGTTGTGCCTTGGTCTGTCACCGTCGCGGCGCTCACGATCGATACGGCTCCCGCCCGGTTCCCTGCGCGGCAATGTCCTGCGACGCCAGCACCTCGTGCTGCAGCGCGTGCATGCATGCCGCCGCTTCGTCGATATGGCGCACGAACGCGATCGACCCCTGCAGGACCGGCGTGACGCGCGCCCGATCCTGCGTCCGCGCCTTCGGGAATTCGTGTTCGACGACGAGGTGCGTGTTGGCGACGTCGAGCTGCAGCAGCTCACGCGCCGCGAGCTGGTGGTCGAGCCAGTCCACCGAGCGGTTCTGCAGGTAGGCCAGCGGATCGTGGCGCGCCGTGCCGGGCAGCTCGTGCTCCGCGAGGATGGTCTGCTTCTTCCACGCGTTCAGCTGGTCCTCGGGCTTCGGCGACGGCGTGCCGCCGACGTAATCGCCGCGGTCAACCGTCTGTCCGCCGTAGCCCCACGCCGACACCCCCTTCGCGTCGACGACCTGCCCCTTCACGTGGAAGCCGCCAATCAGGAAGTTGTAGCCGGTGTCCTTGAGGTACTGAAAGATCGACCGCGTGTCCTGCCCCATCAGAATGGCGTGGGACGGATCGTAGTGGATGCGGAACTGGTCGCCGACGCCGTGCTTCTCGCAGATGCGGTGCAGGGCGATCCACGTCCCCGGCGTGTAGGCGATGTTGTTGTGCCAGTTGTCCCCGGTCGTCCAGCCCGGCATGGGGCACTGCTCCACCCGGAAGGTCAGGCCGCGCGCCTTGGCTTCTTTGAGCAGCGGCACGAAGTGGGTCTCGAAATCAATCAGGTTCTCGTCCATGGTCCGCTGCTGATTGCGGCCGACAAACCCGCACACGGCGTCGACCCCGAGCAGTGCCGCGGCGTCGAACACGCGGAGCATGAAGTCGTGTTTCTTCCGCCGGATCGCGGCGTCGTGGTGCAGCAGGTTGTCGAAATAGCCCAGGTCGGACAGGCCGACGCGGTGGGCGCGCAGGGCGGCGTCGACGCGGCGGGCACGATTGGCGTCGAACGGCTGCCGCAGGTCCAGGGTGTTGGCCACCGGGTCCAGCATGGCCTCGGGCGGGACGTCGCTCTCGGACGGGTGCAGGGCGGCGGAGACCTGGATGTAGTCGGCCCCGAGCGTGCGGGCGAACTCGACCCACTCCTCGATGGCGCGATCGGGATCGGCGTCGCGCACGTCGCGGGGGGTCAACTCCTGGAGCGCGGCCGTCAGGATGCCGACTTTCATGAACTTGGGTTCGAAGGGTTTCATCACCCGCGCATCATAGATGAGGAAACGGCTGCATGCCAGCTCAAGGCCTCGAGCAGGCGCTCACGCCGGCGCGATGCCCGGAAGCAGGCCTGCCGCGTCAGGCGCGCCGATGGTGGCGGATTTTGGTAGGATCCCGACCTCGAGGGAGGTGGAGAAATGGTCCTGCACGAGCCGTAGGCCTAACGATGAGACGATGGCGTAGACGAACTCATCCGCAGCGAACAGATTCGTTCGCCGGGAACACACCCGGAAGGGTTAGGAGCAGATCATTGGCTAGCTGTCCGTTGCCCCGTTACGCGTTTCTTCTCCTGGCGGTCTTCGGCGTCCAGGCGATCGCCGCCCAGACCCCTGCGCCGCGCCAGCTGCGCGTCATCGCCTTTGGCGCCCACCCCGACGATGCCGAACAGAAGTTCGGCGGCACGGCAGCGCTGTTCGCCGCGCAGGGCCACAAGGTGAAACTGGTGTCGCTCACCAACGGCGACGTCGGACATTTCGCGCAGGCCGGCGGTCCACTGGCGCAGCGGCGGAAGGCCGAAGTCGAAGCCTGTCACGCCCGGCTGGGCGTCGCGACCGACGTGCTCGACATCCACGACGGCGAGCTGATGCCGGATCTCGAAACGCGGAAGAAGGTCGCCAACCTCATTCGCGAATGGCAGGCCGACATCGTCCTGTCGCACCGGCCGTGGGACTACCATCCCGATCACCGCGCCGTGGGCAAGCTGGCGGAAGACGCCGCCGTGGTGGTCGCGGCGCCGTTCTTCGCGCCCTACACGCCGCCGACGAAACGCAACCCGATCTTCCTGTTCTACTCGGACGGCTTCCAGAAGCCGTATCCGTTCGATCCCATCCTCGCGGTCGGGGTCGACGAGGCGGCGCAGAAGAAGTGGGACTGCATCGGCGACATGCCGTCGCAGTTCGCGGACGCGGATTCCTGGCAGGCGCGGTATCGCGGCAACGCCCCGGCGGACCAGGCCGGGCGGGCCGCGTTCATTCTCGGCCAGGTGCAGCAGCGCAGCGCCGACGTCGCCAACCTCTACCGCGGCCTGCTGGTGAAGCTGTACGGCGATCAGAAAGGGCGGGCGATCAAGTACGCCGAGGCGTTCGAGCTCAATCAGTACGGCAGCCCGGCCACCGCCGACGAGCTGAAGGGCATGTTCCCGACGTT
>JBKJRJ010000557.1:0-19523 GCA_046594705.1 Vicinamibacterales bacterium | reverse complement strand
CCTGCCACGTACGAGCGCGAGTTGTCGGGGTGCTCACGGTGATGATGATACACAGATTTTTTCAGAGTGCATCTACTTTGTCCTCAGCGAGTCGCCGTTGCCAGTCGCGGCGCGGGGTCGCGGGGCGCCAGCTTGCAGTTCGCAGTTCGCAGGTCGCAGTTTGAAATCGCGCAGTCCGCAGTTTGGAGTCTCGAGTCTCGCACTGAGGAAGCTGGCCGCGAGTTCCTGTCGCGGTCGCCGCAGTTCGTGACACCGTCTGCCGCGTGTGTCGCGACCCGCCGGTCAGATGCGGCGTCGACCCAGTTGCGTCGCACCGCCACTGAGGGACTTGGCAGCCTGAGAACCAGCGGTGCGCAATCGACGAGTGACCAAGCACCGACCCGGAACCCAGACCCAGGACAAGGGACGAGGGACCAAGGACCAAGGACCAAGGACTAAGGACTAGGACTAAGGCCAGGGACCGAGGACAGCGACCAGCGACCAGCGACCGAGGACCAGCGACCAGGGACCAGGGACCCAGGGACCCAGGGACCCAAGGACTGACGTATGGACGAGGCAGGCATGTTTTGTGTGATCCGCGGGCAGGGATCGTAATCCGGCGAACTGGAACGGTCCGAAATTGGCTGTATTCCTCGAGAATGCCGTGGTACCGCGCTTGCGATCGTCGCCGCACCGCCATGCCTGAAGTCCTCTTCGTCAGCCACGATCGCGACCTCCGCGCGGCCGCCACGCGGGTGCTGATGATGGCCGGGTGCCAGGTCACGGTTGCGGCCCACGCCGGCCATGCCTCCCTCGCCTGCATCGAGCACGGATTCGACGTCGTGTTCTTCGAAGACGGAATGGCAGACGTGTCGGGCGAAGCCATCGCGGCCCGCCTTCGTCGTTACTGCCCCGGCGCCCAGGTGGTTCGCATGTGCGACACCCGCCCCGTCGCGTGCGACGATGAAATCACGGTCGTCCGGCCGTTCACGGCGGACGACCTGATTGGCGCGGTGTCAGACGCGACGCACTACGCGCGGCGGCGGGCCACCATCCGGTAAAGCACCAGCAGCAGGATCGCGCCGCCGATGGACATCAGCCAGCCGGCTGTTTCATTGACGCCGTAGAAACCCATCGCGCGACCGACGAAGCCGCCGAGCAGCGCGCCAGCGATGCCGAGCAGCATCGTCACGATGAAGCCGCCCGGGTCACGCCCCGGAGTCACCAGTTTCGCAATAATCCCGACTACCAACCCAAAAACTATCCACGCCAGTATGCCCATGCTGTCAAATCCCCCTCTGGGACCTGATACTGCAATCCGCGTGACCTCAAGCGTATGACGGCTAGAAGAGGTTGGGGCTGACGACCCCTTCGTGAACGAGCAGCCACTGCTTCCGGTCGAGACCGCCGCCGTATCCCGTCAGGTGGCCGTTTGAGCCAATCACCCGGTGGCAGGGGACGATGACCGCCACGGGGTTGGCGCCGTTGGCAGTGCCCACGGCACGGACGGCGGTGGGCTGCCCGATGCGCTTCGCCAGCTCGGCGTAGGAGATCGTGGTACCGCCGTCGATGCGGCGGAGTGCCTGCCAGACGGTTTTTTGAAACGACGTACCGTTCAACTCGACCGCGACGGTATCGAGCACCGCGAGCTCGCCCTGGAAATAGCGCTCGAGGGTTGCCCGGAGTGCGGGCAGCGCCTGCCGTGCCCGGGGCTCCCCGGGGTACCAGCGTTCGAACATATCGTCAATCGGCGCCCCGTCGTCGCCGAAGTGGACGAGGCAGACCCGTCCGGCGCGCTCCGCGATGGTCAACGGCCCAAGCGGCGACGCCAAGGTGTCGATCAGGACCATCAAGCTCATTGTAGAGGCATCGCACGGGGGTCGGTTTCTACTTGACGCGCACGGAGGCGCGGGCACGCCGTCCCTGCGGATCGCGCGCCTCGATCTCGTGCTCGCCGAGGGCGAGCGGCCAGGAGAGGCTCCGCTCGGAGGAGGCGGTGCCGATGGTGGCGCCGTCGACCGTCCACGTCAGGGTCGTCGGCCGGGCCGTGACGGCGCGAAGCGGCAGCGCCTGGAATTCACGCCTGAGCGTCGGGTCCACGCTGTAGATCGCGCCGGCCGGCGGGTTGGCGATCCGGATCGCGGCGGGCTGGCCGGCGCCCCGATCCTGGCCCGGCACGGCGGCAACCGGCGCACCGAGCTCGCGGTGGAAGGCGGGCATGCTCCGCGACTCTCCCGCCCAGGCGCGATACTCCGCGGGATAGACCGTCAGCAGGCCGGCGTGACTGCGATGGTGCCAGGCGCAAGGCAGCGCCTCGTCGCCAAGGCTGACCCATTCCTGGCCGCGCGAGGGGCACCACGGGTTTGCGCGCATGCCGGACAGTGCGCAGATCGTGGCTGCCGTCACGTCGGCCGGCGGCGGCAGGATCTCGTGAGCGCCCACCGAGGCGCGTCCACGATTCGCCGCGAGCATCACCGCATGAAAGATCGGCCCCGCGCCGGTGACCCCGGAGGAGAGGTGAAGTGGCGTCCGGTCGAAGTTACCGACCCACACACCCACGGTCACGTCGCCGGTGTAGCCGATCGTCCAGTTGTCATGGTACGCCTGCGAGGTGCCCGTCTTGGCCGCGACGGGGAAGGGAAACTCCAGCTGGTTACCGCGGCCGAAGGTAAAGGCGCGGGCCTCGGGGTCGCTCAGGATGTCGGTGATCCAGAAGGCCGTCCGCGCGCTGACCACCTGTCGCTCTTCCGCGTGAAGGCGGAAGCCACGAGATCCAGCCACAGACTGCTGGTGGCTTCCGCTCCCGCTCTCGTCACTGCCGCCTTCAGGCGGAAGAAGGAACGTCGGCTCGCGCCACACCCCTCCTCTCGCGAACATCGCATACGCCGCCACCAGCTGGTCGAGGCGCACTTCGGCATTCCCGAGGGTCACCCCCAGCCCGTAGTAGGCGGGCGTCCGATCGAAGGTCGAGAGGCCGGCGCGGCCAAGCAAGCGCAGCAGCGTGCTGACGCCGAGCTCCGACGCCAGCGCCACGGCGGGCACGTTCTCGGACCCGGCGAGCGCGCGGCGGGCCAGCAGCGGCCCGCGGTACCGGCCGTCGTAGTTGCGCGGGCTGTAGAGGACGCCCGCCTCCGCGGTCGGAAAGTGCGACGGAATATCGGGCAGCACCGTGGCCGGACTTCGACCCTCCTCGAACGCGAGCGCGTAGGTGAACGGCTTGAGGGCCGAACCGGGCTGCCGCGGGATGGTCGGGCCATTGAACGCGCCGCCGTGCGCCGCGTCGCCGAAGTTGCCGGAACCTTCCCAGGCCAGCCACTCACCCGTGGCGTTCTCCAGGACGACGACAGCCACGTTGCCCGCCCCGTGCGCCGTCAGCGAGGGGCGCTCGTGCTCGATGATCCCCTCCACCTCGCGCTGCAAGTCGAGATCGAGCGTGGTCACGATACGGCCCGGCGGCGCCGCGCCGGGCGTCTCAGCCGCTTTCGCCTTGGCGAAGGCGGACACCATCTCGACAAAGTGCGGGGCGTGAACGCCGCCGCCCCTGGGAGACAGCGCGATCTGCTCGGCCCGCGCCTCACGCAGGCGCTCAGCACTCAGGGCACCGGCCGCGGCCATGCGGCGGAGCACCGTCCGCTGCCGTAGACGGGCCGAGGCGATGTTTTTGATCGGATTGAAGGCGCTCGGCCGCTGCGGCAGGGCCGCAAGGAAGGCGGCTTGCGCGGGCGTCAGCATCGAGGCGTCCACGCCGAAGTACAGCTGACTCGCACGCCCGGCGCCCGCGGTCTGGTTGCCATAGGCCGCCAGGTTCACGTAGATCGCGAGGATCTCCCGCTTGCCAAAGCGGTGCTCCAGCCGCAGCGCCAGCACCATCTCGCGGACTTTCATGGCCACGCCTCGATAGCGCAGCCCTTCGCGGCGCTGGATCAGGAGCTTGGCGACCTGCTGCGTGATCGTCGAGCCCCCTTCGACCACACGCCCTTCAGCCAGGTTGTGACGCGCGGCGCGCAGCAGCGACACCGGGTCCACGCCAGGATGAGAATAGAAGCGGCGATCCTCGGCCGCCAGGGTCGCCGCCTCCAGCAGGAACGGCACCCCCGCGGCGTCGAGCGGGCGAATCCGTGAGCCCTCGCGTGACAGCGCCTCGTACAACACCCGGCCGTTGCGATCCAACACGACCGTGGACGGCGTGTCGATCCCCTCGAGCAGCGCCGCCGGAATCGGCGCGCAGCGAATCCAGATGGCGGCGGCCAGGACGGCGCCGGCGGCCACGCCAACCAGACGCCGATCGAGGCGCCGCACAGTGAACGCCGGCACTGCTACTTTCGAATCTCGATGATCGCCGTCGCGGTGCGGCCGAACACCTCGGGCACATACATCTCCTCGGCGTGCGCCGGGGCCGTGCGGAACGTCCCCGCGGTGGTGGCGCGCGCGACATACGAGAAGGTGTGGCGTCCTTCGCTCAGGCGGGTGGCGAACAACTCGACCCGATCGTCGTGCCGCTCGACGTGATCGAAGCCGCCGCGCTGCCACCATGTCGTCCAGTCGCCCAGCTCGCCGCCCCGATCCTGTTCGCGGGCAAGCGTGGCCGCCGAGGTGGCGAACCAGGACTCGACCGGCTCGAATCCGGCCGGCAGCGGATCCGTGACGGCGACGAACCGCCGTTCCTTGGTCAGCGTCAGCGTCAGTGTGACGCGGACGAGGTCGCCGGCTTGGTAGGCCGTGGCGGCGGCACGTGTCCCGGTTTCAACGTAGGGCGCGTAGGTCCGCCCGATGCGGATGCCCTGGTCGGAGCCCTGTTGAAAGAGTTGATCCACCGCATAGCGCAGCCTTGCGGAGTAGAACAACGTGCCGGCGCCGGTGCGGGTGAACGTCAGGGCCTGCTCGGTGCCCGCCGGCGCCGACGCGAGGAGTGAGGCCATCGGCTGATCGGCCGCGGTGGCTTGCGTCGAGCGCCCGTCGAAACGAGCGCTCGCCACCGGCGCGCCGCCGAGCGTCGCCACCGCGGTGAAGGCCGGCACGGTGGACTCGAAACGGCGGTAATACGCGACCAGCGCTTCGAGCGCCATCGCGTTTTCCTGGGTGTTGCCCCAGCGGCCGTCCTTGCGGGCTCTCAGCAGCCAGGTCACCATGCCGCGGTACTGCTGGCCGGGTGCGTCGGCCTTCACGAGCGAGTTCAGCGCAATGGCGGTGGAGCGCACGTTCGAGTTCCAGAACCACAACAGGTAGGGATCGTTCAGTTCTTCGACGTGCGCGGTAGCGGCCTCCGGCAGGATGGCATTGCCGATGCGGCGCTTCAATTCGCTGGAACGGACACCGCCGCCCTCGCCCTTGGCGACCAGCGCGTCGTTCAGGTAGGCCAGCGCGAACACCGGCATGCGCTCGCGATAACCGTAGAGACGGGTAAGGTTCGAGTCCTGGTTGCGCCCGCCTTCGACGAGCACCTTCACCGCGAACGCCTGCCACGCGGTGTAGGACGGCCACCAGCCTTCATTCGTCGGCGGCTTCTGGGCGAGCTCACTTTCGAGATAGGCATAGGCGCGCTGACGCATGCCGGCGTCGACCGTGTATTTCATGTCAGACGCCACCTTGAAGACATGCAGCAGGTAGGCGGTCAGGTAGGGCGACGTGCTCGAGCATTCGCCGGGCCAGTAGGCAAAGCCGCCGCTGCCGTCGCACTGGAACCGCTCGAGTTCCTTGAGCGCCGACTGCGCCGTCGCGCGGGTCCGCGCCGGTGCGATGCCCGGCAGCCTGAAGGCCTCGCCCAGCTCCGCCGAGAGCAGCAGCGCCAGCGTGCGCGAGCCTCGCTGCTCCGCGCAGCCGTACGGGTACTCGACCAGGTAGCGCGCCCCTTCCCCGAGTCCGACCAGCGCCGTCGATGCCAGCTCCACGTGCAGCCCGCCGAACGTGGCCACGACACCGGCTGGGAGCACCAGCTTCTCCGACGCCGTCGGATTGGCCTCGTCAGCCTGTCCGATCGCGGACACCGTCTCGGGCGAGACCAACACCTCGACCGGAATCACATCCTCGAAGGCATCGCTCTCGCTCCCGAGCTTCACCGTCATTCGAACGCGCGCGCGGCCGACCGAGCGGCCCGCCGCGTCGAAACGAACCTCCACGGATCCTCCGGCCGGGACCTCGACCGTCTGCGGCTCCGCGGCCGCGAACTGCATGACACCAGGATCACGGCTCTCGATCGTCACCGTGGCAGGGCCGCCGGTCTTGAGCTGGTTCGTCACCACCGCGCCGAACGACGCCTTGTCGCCGACCGCGAGGAACCGCGGGAACGTCGCCTTCAGCGTGATCGGTTTGTTGATCCGGATCTCACTGTCGGCTGATCCAAACCGCGAGCTCCGGTCGCCCGCCACCGCCATGATGCGATAGGTCGTCAGCGACTCGGGGAGCTTGACGTCGATGGTGGCGTGGCCACGCGCATCGGTGGTGACCGAACCGATCCAGAATGCCAGCACGCGGAAGTCCTGGCGCACGCCGTTGACCCCGGTGTCCACGCCGCCGCCGCCGCCGTCGGTGTCCCCCTTCGGCGTCACCACGCGGCGCGAGATGATCTTCTGGCGCGTGTCCTCGGTGAGGACCTGGAGCGCCTTTTTCACGTAGACCGACGCGAGCACGTCCGGGGTACGGAAGGCGGTCAGTGACAGGACGCCGTAATCCACCGCCCACAGCGTGACCTCGCTGGCGGCGCCGCGCCCCTGGACGTCCTTGACATCCAGCGTCACCGTCGCGGTGTTGGCCGGCCGGTATTCGTCCTTGTTGGCCGACACCGCCACCCTCAACCGCCTGGTGGTGTCCTCCACCGCCAGCTGCACGTAGCCCAACCTGAACGCAGGCTTGCCCGGATCACTCGGGTCGTCCTCCTTGTCGGGTTCGGCCAGGGGCTTGGTGCGTCCCTTCACGAGCAGGACCGAGACGTAGATGTTCGGGATCGCCTCGTCGGTGATCGGGACGTCGACGGACTGCTGCGTCGAGGTCAGCGCGAACTGCCGATGCGTCCGGATTCCTTCGCGTTCCGTGGTGACGAGCGCCGTGGCCTGCTCCCAGGGCGACTGAATCATGATGCGCGCGGTGTCGCCGGGCTTGTAGGTCGTGCGCTCGGGCACGAGGTCGATGCGGTTGTGGTCGTAGCGCTGCCAGGCCGTATAGCCGCGGCCAAGCGCGTAGAACGACTCGCGTGTCACGGTAAAGCGCCCCTGCCCGGCGTCGGCCCGGGCCTCGAGGATGAAATAGCCACCCGCGGGAAGATCGGCGGCCAGCGGCACCGGCGACGACGCGCTCGTCAGCTGCCACTTTCCGGCCGGCACGTCCTTGCGCTGGGTTTCCCAGCCGTAGAACCCATTGCCTTCGGCCCGGCGTACGCTCGTCCACTGGACCTGGGTGAGCGTGACGTCGATTGGCACACCGGGCACCGGCGCGCCGTCGAGTCCGACGGCAATCAGCTCGGTCTTCAGCCCGGCGGACTGCTCGCCGAACCGCGGCATCTGCCGGATCCCGATATACCAGGGCGCCGGGTGCACCACGAGGCTGCTGCGGTTCGCGAGGTGCTGCCGCGAGACATCCTCGACGTCTCCCTCCAGCGTGTAGGCGTAGGGCACGCCGGCTTTGGCATCGGTAGCGAGCGCGAGCGTCAGCTGGCCGGTCGCCGTCAGCGGCGCGTCGGCCGCCGCCATCTCGCGGCGCGCGTTGGCGCTGTCGGCATCGGACCAGCCGACGAACGTCCACCGCTCGGAGGGAAACTTCTCAATAATCGCCGGCGGCGCCGCATAGACCGGCGTCCGGGTGAAGGTCCAGTGCGTCGGTCGCTTGCCCATCGGCGCGCCGAACAGGTAGCGCGCCGTCACCACGCCGTTCAGCGGGTCCCCGGCGAGCCGTGACTCACCGGCGAGCGTCACGTCCACGCGGAAGTCAGGACGACGGTAGGCGGCGACCAGGAAGGAGCCGCGGACCGTCTTCTTGTACTCGCGGTTCTCGTCTTCGTCGCGTGCGTCCGGCCCGCTGTCCTGCTGCGGCGGCGTGCGCCTGTCGCTCTCGAGAATGGCGCTGACGAAATAGTTGCCGAGCGCCCCCTCGGGCGGCACCGTGAGGGTCCAGTCGGCCGCGCTCCAGGCGTTCAGCTTCACCGTGCGCTCGTCCACCACCGTGTTGCGGCTGTCGCGGACAGTGATGACCACGGGCGTGCCGTCGGGGAGCAGCCGGACACCGCCGGGCGTGTTGCTGCGCAGAATGGCCTTGAAGTGGACCTCTTCGCCGAGCTTGTAGACACCGCGATCGGTGAAGACCGTGCCGCGCAGGAGCGGATCGGCCTCCTCGAGATCGAGGTTGATGCCGTATTCCCAGGGCAGCACGCCGTCGTTCCAGTTGCTGCCGACGTAGGCGATGTCGCCGTCCTTCTCGGCCGTGACGATGAAGGCGAACTCCGACCAGTTGCGCGGATCGCGCAGCCGCGTCTGCGGCGCAATGGCGACGCCGTCGGCGCCGGTGGTGCCGCTCCACTGCGCGGTGCCGTCACGCTTGACGATCGACACCTTCGCGCCGCCGACCGGGGCCGCGGTGTCGAGACGGGTGACGAAGAGCAGCGTGTTCTGCGGGCTGTCCTTGACGGAGATGCCCAGGTTGGTGACCTGCACCAGGCTCGAACGGGTGATCGGCCCGCCGTCCTTCGTCCGCGCCGCCCGGGCGTTGGCGATCGGCGTGCCCTCCTCGACGGCGGTCCACACCAGCCCCGTGCCCGCCGGCTTCAAGACGCCGGACAGATCGAGGCCGTGCGACTGGATCCGATCGGGTGTCACGCCCAGGCGCCGCGGGGTGGGCGCGGCCCGCGGCGCGACGGAGAACCGCGAATCCTGCAGCTGCAGCACGGTCGCCATCAACTGCTGCGGCTCGACGGGCGCCGCCCATTGGGTGACGAGCGGGAAGTTGCGCGAGTGAAACGGCAGCAGCGCGCCGCCCCCCTTCTCCCAGACGCCGTGGCCGTCGCCGAAGCTGGTGAACGCGCGCTGATGCCAGTTCTCCACCAGGCCCGCCCAGGTGTAGCCGAGCGTCTGGCCGTCGACGGCCTTCAAATCGGCCGGCAGCACCGCCAGGAACGTCGTCGCCGGCGGCTGCGCCGCGAAGCCGGCATCCTCGAGCGACAGATCGGAGGACTGGTCCTGCTGCCAGGACTCGCGCGCGCGCGGTTTTGCTTTCACCAGCGGGCGCTCGCGGCCCGCCTGCGTGACGTCGGTGACCTTCAGCGCGGCGGCGAAAGCGGTCGCCTTCACCGCGGTGCGGAACTCGATCGGATTGTGATCGTCCGGGTCGCATGCGCTCTGGCACAGGAACGATGTGACCAGGAAGGCCGGCGCCACCTTGATCGTGTAGTGCTGCGAGCGTCCCGATACCGCCAGCCCGGCCAGCGAGGGAATCCGCCCGTCGGTCTCGATCCTGACCCAGCTCTCCGGCGGCACCGGGGTCGTCGCCTGCAGCACCACCATGTCGGGCGAGGGCTTGAACCGCTTCTTGTCCCAGTCGGTCGCGACGGCGAGCGCCACCGGCGTGGTGGCCTGCGCCGCCGCCCGCGCGCGCCCCACTTTCTCGGTGAACGCCTGGTAGGCCGATGCATCGATCGTGCGCAGTCGCGCCTGCGCCGCGGCCGGGATGAGCGGCGGAATGAAATCGTGTCGCTCAAATGACGCGCGCGCGTGCGCCGCGACGTCGGCCGGTCTGACCGGCTGGTTGAAGCGCAAGACGACGATCGGCGCAGCGTCGAAGCGCCCGCCCGGACGGTACCAGTTGGTCTGCAGCAGATGGGCCGTCGGCGTCATGAAGCTGAAGCTGTACGGCGCCGGGAGCGTCCGTCCGCTGACCGCGGCCGTGCCGGCGGCGATGGTGACGTCGTATTTGGTCGCGAGGGGCAGGCGCCTGGCCGGCGTGAGGATCAGGATCGTCGTCCCGGACCAGCGGTAGGCGCCGGTCACGGCGGG
The DNA here is from genome assembly GCA_046594705.1 of Vicinamibacterales bacterium. Taxonomy (GTDB): domain Bacteria; phylum Acidobacteriota; class Vicinamibacteria; order Vicinamibacterales; family 2-12-FULL-66-21; genus JAICSD01. Next base: position 9,570 of record JBKJRJ010000557.1, on the reverse strand, counting down.
CGTGATGTGGAAGAACGCCGGCTTCACCCGAGGCGGCACCCGTCCGAGCGCCACCATCGGCTCGGAAAAGACGACGCGGATCTCATTTGCTTCCGCGCCGGCTCCGATTTCCCCGGTCGGCCCGGCGCTCACCACCCGCAGCGGCGCGCGCGGCGCGGGTGGCGCCGGCTGGGCGACCGCGGCCACGGACAAGACAACAAGGAAGGAGGAAGCCAGCAACGTGACGAGCACTCGACGTGTCATGGGGTCCATCGGATGATACCTGTTCCGTTGGACACCGCCCGACGCCAACCGGCGGGCTGACTTCAGGCGGCAGCCGGAAGCCACGCGGTGGCGAGGTACTCGTCACGTCGATCCCGCGGCTGCCGCCGTCAGGCGGAAGGAATCACGAGTGGGTGTTGAAAATGGCGCCCAGGATCCTGGGCACCAGCCGGCGTCGCGGCGCCGGACTGGCCGGTGGCGCATCGGGATTGGCGCGGCGGTCCACGCCGTCCGGAATCAGGCGCGGATCGTCGGTGACGCTGGTGTCATGGCCGATCAGTTCGGCCTGGGCGCGGAGCACCGGCACCGAGCGGCGGTCCGCCAGTGGGAACAGCCGGCAGAAATCATCGACGATTTCGTCGGGATCGAGTCCGACCGCCCTGGCATAGTCGCGAACGAACGCCCGCGCGTAGATACGCGACGGCCAGCGGGAGAGATCGTTCGACTCGAACCCATGCCACAGCTCGAGGCTGACATTGGTCCGCGTGACGATCGTCTCGAGGGTGATGCCGCGACGCTCACGTTCGCGGCGCAGGCGCGGTCCGAAGGTGTCTCGTTCCGACATGGCGAACTTGCGTGTAAAGGCAATTCCCGCGCCGCTGAAGAACCGCGTATTTGCTCAACTGACGCCGATCGGCATGCGGCCGGCCCTACAGTCCTGTAATCGGCATTACGATGATCGACATCACCGTGGTCACCTGTCTCAGTTTTCATGCGGCCTACCGCTGCCGCCAGTCCGGCGCGTGCTGCCGCTCGGGATGGCCGATCCCCTTCGACGCTGACGAGGGCCATGCGGTTGGTGCCCTGCGGCTTGATGCCGGTGCACTGACGGCAACCGGCGGCGGGGCCATGGTGGCGGCGCGCGCCGAGGACGGGACCTGCTCGTTCTTCGATCGGGACAGCCGCCTGTGCGCCATCCATCACGCCGGCGGACACGGCGCGCTGCCGGTGTCGTGCCGCATGTTTCCCCGCCTCGTACTGCAGGACGGACGCGGCACGTCGATCTCGCTCTCGCACTACTGCCCCACCGCGGCGGCGCTGCTGTTCGACGAGTCCGGCAATTCCTGGCTGCCGGTGGGCATCGTCGAGGCCCCGGCGGCGCTGGCCGATGTCGGACCGCTGGAGGGGCTCGACGCGCGAGAGGCGTGGCCGCCGCTGCTGCGCCCTGGCGTGATGATGGATCTCGAGAGCTACGGAGCGTGGGAGCGTCTCGGCGTCGAGCTGCTGACGCGGGAAGGCATCGCACCCGCGGTGAGTCTCGACGCGCTCGAGGCGGCGACCGCACGTGTCACGTCGTGGTCCCCCGGCGGCGAGGGTCCGTTGCAGCACGCGGTGCGCGACGCCTTCGGCATGCTGACGCCGCCGCCCACCGCTGCGCTCGAGATCGACGAGCGGGCGCTGAAGCGATGGCTCGCCGCGCGGCTGTTTGGCAACTGGATCGCCTACCAGGGTGACGGTCTCCACGCGATCGTCGGTTACCTGCGAGCCTGCCTCGGCACCTTCACGACCGAGCTGGCCCGCGACGGCCAGGCGCTCGACGCCATCCGGCGCAGCGATCTCCTGATCCTGCACCGCCCCTCGGAGTAGGATCGCGGGGACGCCGATCCCCATGACATCCGTGCTCGACCGGTTTCTGCGCTACGTACAGGTTGACACCCGCGCCGACGACCAGTCGATGACGTCGCCCAGCACGGCGGGGCAACTCGAGCTGCAGCGGCTTCTCGCCGGCGAGCTACGGGCCATCGGACTGGCGGATGTCGCCGTGGACGAGAACGGCTACCTGATGGCGACCATTCCCTCGACGGTGGCCGGCGATGCGCCGACCATCGGATTCATCGCCCACGTCGACACCTCACCCGAGATGCCCGGCGGCGGCGTGAAACCGCTGGTGCATCACGCCTGGGACGGCCGTGACATCGTCCTGCCAGACGATCCCTCCGCCGTGCTTCGCGCCGCCGATCTGCCGGACCTCGCGGCGCAGATCGGCCACGACATCGTCACGGCGTCTGGCACGACGCTGCTCGGCGCCGATGACAAGGCGGGCGTGGCGGCGATCGTGGCGGCGACCGCGCACCTGGTGGCGCACCCCGAGACCCCGCACGGGCCCATCCGCATCTGCTTCACGCCGGACGAGGAGATCGGCCGGGGGGCGAACCTGTTCGACGTCGAGCGCTTCGGCGCCACGTTCGCCTACACGCTCGATGGCGGCAACTGCGGCGAGCTCGAGGTCGAGAGTTTCTCCGCGGATGCGCTGCGGGTGACCTTCATCGGCTGCAACACTCATCCCGGCTACGCCAAGGGCCAGATGGTCAACGCCATCAAGGCCGCCGCGCGCTTCATCGATCGCCTGCCGCAGGACCGGCTGTCGCCGGAGACCACCGGGGGTTACGAGGGCTACCTCCATCCCTACCAGGTCGAGGCCTCCGTGGATCGCACGTCGGTGCGGGTGCTGCTGCGCGACTTCGTGACGAGCGCGCTACGCGAGCAACAACGGCTGGTGGAGCGGATCGCCCGCCAGGTGGCCGCGGACACCGGCACCCGCGTCGAGTTCGACGTGCACGAGCAATACCGCAACATGCGGGAAGTGCTCGAGCATCATCCCGGCATCGTCAATCGCGCCCGTGAGGCGATCCGCCGGATCGGCCTGATGCCTATCGAGCAACCGATCCGCGGCGGCACCGACGGCTCCCGCCTCTCGTTCATGGGCCTGCCGACGCCGAACCTGTTCGCAGGTGAGCACAACTTTCATTCGCGCCTGGAATGGACCTCGCGGCAGGATCTCGAAGCGGCCGTCCGTGTCATCGTCGAGATCGCCAGGATCCCGCCGCGATAGCGGGCGGGCGCGGGCCCTACTGCTGGGGGCTGCCGACGCGGAAGGAGACCAGGGTCCTGGCCTGGTCGGCGCCCCGCGACGCCTCGATCGCGATGACATACTCCCCGCGCGCGATCGAGCCGATCGGGAGATCGAGCTCGTAGCCGCGGCCCGCGACGTTCTTGAGCGGCAGGGTGGCCAGCTTGGCGCCGCGGCGGCTGAGCAGGTCGGCGGTGACGGTGGCGTCGCCTGCCGACGGGCCAACCATCGTGAAACGGACGATGATGCGGTCGGTGCGTTCGAACTGGCGGCCGGCGAACGGCGGCGGGTCGGGCGAGGCCTGGATGGCGCGGAGTTCGAGCGGCGTGCGGCCGCGAAAGACCACCGGCGACGCGATCGACAGGGGCGCCGCCGCGAAGTCGGGCACCTCGAGCCTGGCCTCGGCACGATCGCCGGCCCCCCCGTCGGTCCCGAGCAGGATTCGCCGCAGACGAAGCACGCCGGGTGCGGCGTCGAACGACACCCGGTTGCCGGCGACCGGGCCGTCGAAATAGACGTGGCCGTCTTCGCCGCTGGCGCGCAGCGACACTGCTTTATCCACGACCCCGTCTCGCGGCGTCCACGCCGCGGTGATCCGTGGTCTCCCGTCAGGTCCGGGCGCCGCGCCGACCCACAGATCGCCCGCTACCGTGATGTTCGGGGCATCCACGATGGTGGCGAGCGCGTTGCTGATTTCAGGGGGTGCCGCGTCTGCCGCCGCCTTGGTGCGCGCCGACTCCATCTCGGTGGTGGAGGGGGCGTAGTAGCCCGTCCGCGCACGCACTTCCACGTTGGGACGCTTCACCCTGACCGCGATCTTGTGAAATTTTCCGTCGGCGGGGTTCTTTGCCGACGCATACCCCAGCAGATAGAACGCGCTCGAGTTCTTGACGACCTCGCGCAGCGCCTGCGCCGGCTCGTTGCTGGCGAACTGCTTGCCGCCGGTTGCCGATGCCAGCGAATGCAGGATGTCGGACGGGCGGATGTTCAGGTCGAGACCGCGCGGGTCGAAGGTATAGATCGAGGTGTTGTGGGCATTGGCGAGGCGGATGGCGCCGTCCAGCCAGGTGAAGTTGTCCATCGGCCCGGTGCCGACGCGGCCGATCGTCTGCGACACGAAGAGGATGGCCTTGCGGCCCTCCTTGATCGATCCGAGAAACGCGATGGTCGCATCGAGGGCGCTGGTGGTGACCTGCGAGCGCAGCATCTCGATATCGCGCGACCGGTACATCTGGGCCTCTTCGACGGCGCTGCGGGCCGGCAGGTAGACCCCCTGCCGGCCTGTCAACTTGTGCACCTGGTCGGCGAGCGCGCGGCGATCGCGGGTGAACCGGATCGCGTCGGACGGGGTGAGCTGGTCGGTGACGGCGACCAGGTCGGTCGGGCCGAACGCGAACTGCACGAAGTTGCCGAGCGCCTCGCGCGCCCGGATCGCCGGGGCCATCTGGCCGATGTGGTACTCGTCCCAGAAAATCACGAAGACGCGGATGTCGTCGCGCGCCGCCTCCACCGCCGCATGCTGCGGCGACCGGATCGGGAGCGAGGTGTCGTTCTCCGGTGCCTCGCCGGTCGCCTCGACCAGCTTGATCGTGTCGATGGCCTGGGGCACGCCGTCCTCGCGGACTTCGAAGTCCTCTTTCGTCAGGCTGGTGAGCGGCTGGCCTTTGCGGTCGAGGACCGTCACGTCCACGCGCACCTGGTTGGTACCCGCGCGGAAGACCGGCGGCTGCTGCGACGCCGGCGGAGGATCCTGCTGCGTCGCCGGGGGCTGGGCCGGCGGCGGGGCGGGCACGGGCTGCTGCGCGCCGAGCGTCACGAGCGCCGCCAGCGCGGCGGCCGACGTCACGAGCGCGCGCAGGTGTCTATGCATCCGCCTCCAGGCAGACTACTCGGGTTTCGCAGGGCGGCCCGCTGGAGAACAGCAGGCCCGGCGTGGCGGGCGTGAATGCCGCCGCCGCGGGCTCGCTCGCCCGGACCTGCCACCGCTCGAAGCCGGAGAACGTCGCGACCACCGGACCGTGATCGCTGGTCCCGAACTCGCGCTGGATCTCGCAGCCCTGAACGCGGTCGAAGATCGGCTCGCTCGCGAGCACGTAGTCCAGGCGCCAGCCGATGTTGCGCGCCTTCATGTCCCGCCAGGGGGGCCACCAGGTGAACATCTGCTCGTTGGCCGGCTCGAGGGCGCGCCCCGTGTCCACCAACCCGTTCCCGATGATCCCTTCGAGCAAGGCGCGCTCCTCCGGGAGCTGGCCGATTGCGCGCGGCTTGCGCTCCCTGGGATGGACGTCGACGTCGGTGCGCGCGATGTTCAGGTCGCCGCAGAGGACGGCGTGCTGACCCGAGGCGTGAAGGTCGGCGGTGTACTGGCGCAGCGCCTCGAGAAACCGCAGCTTGGCCGGATAATCCTTGCCGCCGTTCGGCACATAGATAGAGGCGAACGTCACGCCCTGGACCGTCGCCGTGACGATCCGGTTCTCGTAGTCAAAGCCGGGATGAGCGAAGGCGGGCCGCTCAGGGGCGAAGCCTTTACTGACGTGCAGCCCGACGCCCGAGTACCCTTTGGTGCCGTGCCAGTAGCACCAGTAGCCCTCCATCTCGCAGAGGGTGGCGGGAACCTGGTCCGGTGCCGCTTTGATCTCCTGCAGGCAGAGGACGTCCGGCTGCTCCCGTTCGACCCATTCCTGCACTTGTGTGTGCCGGGCCCGGATGCCGTTGACGTTCCACGTCGCGATTTTCATCGGGTAATTCGATTGTACGACGTGCCGAGGAGGCTTTCGGGCATCTGTATTGCGAAGCTGGGGACCGGTCGAGGTGTCGTGAAGGACAAAACTAACTCATCCGAAGTTTTCGCTATCGTCGGAGTCATCCGCCCGTGACTGACGTGCTCGTCTATGCGGCGTGGAGTCTGGCCGGCGTGGCCCTCGTCTATCTCGGGCTGCAGACCTACTGGCGGGCGAAGGGCAGCTACAAGGTCTGGCGCGCTGGGCCCCGGCCGCTGTTCGGGATGCGGCATCGGCTGTGGCGGGATCCAGGTTCGGTCGAGCGGATGGATGTGGCGGCGGGACCCGGCGGCCCGGCACAAGCCCCGGTGCCGCCGTTCCGGTTCATCGAAGAACACTCCGCCGGCAGCCAGCCGACTCTCTCGGTGCACGACGCCAACGGCCGGCGGTGGCGGATCAAGTGGGGACCGGAGGTGCAGCCGGAAACCTTCGCCGTCCGCCTGGCCTGGGCCTGCGGCTACTACGCCGAAATCACGCATTACGTCGCGTCGGGAACGGTCGAGGGTGCGGGCGGGCTGTCGCGCGCGGCGTCATGCCTCAACGAGCACGGCGCCTTCGTCGATGGCCGGTTCGAGCTCGACGATCCCGGCGTGGAGAAGTTGTTCGAGGAACACAGCTGGTCCTGGACCGACAATCCGTTTGTCGGCAGCTCGGAGCTGGCCGGTCTGAAAATCCTGCTGATGCTCATCTCCAACTGGGACAACAAGGACCAGCGTGACGTCGCCCGCGGATCGAACACGGCCATCTATGTGACCCGCGTGTCGCGCTGGAAGCGCGAGGCGCAATACCTGATCGTGGACTGGGGCGGCTCGATGGGCAAATGGGGCGGCACGGTCGTCACGCGCGGCCGCTGGGATCACGCCGGGTTCGCGGCGCAGACGCCGCAATTCGTCACCGGTGCGGGCGACGGGTTCGTCACATTCGGCTACACCGGCCAGCGCACCGCCGACGCGCGGGCAAGCATCCGCGTGGACGACGTCCAGTGGCTCTGCCGGTATCTCGGACGGATCACCGACGGGCAGCTCCGCACGGCGCTGACCGCCAGCGGCGCGACCGCCGAGGAGACCGACTCGTTCGCCGCCTCGTTGCGCGACCGCATCACACAGCTGCAGCGCGTCTCCGCGCCGGTCACGGGGTCAGCGTTGTAATACGCCCCGCGCCGGGGTCAGGTCTGAAAAGCGCCGCAAAGCGTCCGTCTGAATGAGCCGCCACAAAGGCCGTCGCAGCTCTGGCACCGGGCCTGGGCCGATCGCAGACCTGACCCCAATGGTTTCTAGACCTGACCCCGGCGCTTGGTGCGGGCGGTCGGCGGGGCCGTCCACGGGTCTTCCGGCCACGGATGCCGGGGATAGCGGCCGCGCAACTCCTTGCGCACCTCCTGGTAGGTGGTGTCCCAGAAGCTGCGCAGGTCGCGCGTCGTCTGCACCGGCCGGCCGTTGGGCGCGAGCAGCTCGAACACGATCGGATCACGGCGCGCGCCGAGACGCGGCGATTCCGCCAGACCGAACAGCTCCTGAAGCTTCACCGCGGCGACGACGGCGCCATCCTCCTGGTAATACAGCCGGGTCGAGCGTCCGCTCGGCACTGTGAGCGTCTCCGGTGCCAGCCGGTCGAGCTCGCGCGCGGACGCCCAATCCAGCGCACCCCGCAAGTCAATTTCGGCCAGGCCCGATCGTCCTGCCGCAGCGGCCGCCACCAGCGTCTCCGGATCGACGGCCAACCCCGCAAATCGCAGCCGCCGCGACAGCTGCGCGTCGGCCTCGCTCCACCCGCGTGCACGATACGCCTCGGCCAGAAGCCGTGCGACCTCCCCCGGCTCCAGGGTCCCCGGGCGTTCGGCGACGATGATCTCGCCGTAGTACTCCCGCTCGGTCGCGCGCACCCGGCCCGAGGAGGTGTCGAACTCGTGGACCACCCTGACCGCGTTGAGCGCTGCGCCAGTCTCGTGCGGCCCGTGGCCCCGCCGCAGCCACGCGCCGTCAATCGCGCTCGCGATCCGGATGGTGGCCTCCGCCGCCTCGCCACGGCGTGCGGCCTGGACGTCGACCGCTACGATGAACTCAGCGTCGCGGACGCCGCTGTCGCGCCCCAGTACCGCGCCATGGCCAGACGCCAGCAGGAACTTCGCGGACCCCGGCTCTCGGCGACGCGCCACCCGATCCGGATAGCCGGAAAAGATCGCGCGCAGGAAGCGCCGCTCTCGATCGGCCGCGCCCCCGCGCTCGATACCCGTCTCGCCCTCGTGGTCGGAACCCGCCAGCTGCTGCAGCTTTCGGCCGACGTCCTGCACGTGCGGGGGAAGCGCCCGCTCGTCGTCCACGGCCGAGAGGAGATCGCTCGACGTCGTGACCGGATGCCGCGGCGCCGCGTGCCGCTCGGACACGAGAGCGCACGCCAGCGCGACCTCGCGGCTGCCAGGCGATTCGAGCAGCATGCGCGCGAGGCGCGGATGGAGGGGCAGGCGCTGCATGCGCCGGCCGGCTGGCGTGACCTTGCCGCCACTGATCGCCCCCAACAACTGCAGGAGGCGGAGGGCCGCCTGAATACGCTCCGGGGACGGCGCGTCGAACCACTCGAAGGCGGCGGGGTCGCCGCCCCAGGCGAGGATGTCGAGCACGGCGTCGGACAGATCGACGCGGTGTATCTCGGCTTCGCCGTGCGGCCGGAGGCGGTCGGTCTGGTCCCACAGCCGCCGAGCACGGCCGGGACCCACGCGGCCCGCGCGCCCCGCGCGCTGCGCGGCCGAGTCCAACGGGATGCGCTCGAGCTCGAGGGAATCGATCCCGCGGTCCTCGTCGTAGCGCGCGATCTTGTGCAAGCCGCTGTCGACCACGGCCGTGACGCCCGGCACGGTGAGCGACGTCTCCGCGATATTGGTCGCGACAATCACGCGCCGTCCGCCGCTGCCGGCGATGGCGCGATCCTGTTCGTCCGCGGGCAGCGACCCGTGCAGCGGCAGGACGTCAACTCCCGAGCCAGCGGCCGCGCGGATGTCGGGCATCGCGCGATTGATTTCCGGCGCCCCCGGCAGGAAACACAGCACGCTGCCTGGCGTCTCCTTCAACAACTCTCCGACCGCGGCCGCCATCGACTGGGATGGCCGGTAGTCGATCTCCAGGGGATGCAGCCGGCCCGGGACGCTCAGCTGCAGGCAGCCGCCGAGGAACGCGGCCAGTGGATCGGCCTGCAGCGTCGCGGACATGATGACGATCCGGAGGTCGTCGCGGGCGCGCCAGGCCTCCCGCGCCAGCGCCAGCCCGAGATCGGCGTGGATGCTTCGTTCGTGGAACTCGTCGAGGACGATCGTCCGGAACCCGGACAGGAGAGGATCCTGCTGAAATCGGCTGGTCAGGATCCCTTCAGTCGCCATCAACACGCGGGTGTCGGCGGTGAACTTCCGCTCGAACCTGACGTGCCACCCGACCTCGCGCCCGAGCGTCCAGCCCTGCTCGTCCGCGATTCGCCGCGCCATCGACCGCGCCGCGACCCGGCGCGGCTGCAGCACGATCACCGGCCCGTCCGCCGCAAGCGCCGGGGGCACGCGGGTCGTCTTGCCGGCACCGGGCGCGGCCGACAGGATGAGCGCGCGCCGGGAGCGGACCGCCTCCAGGATCCGGGGGATGAAGTCGTCGACGGGCAGCGGGATCACTGACAGACAGGATAGTCCGCAGTCCCTCC
>JBKJRJ010000226.1:0-2855 GCA_046594705.1 Vicinamibacterales bacterium | reverse complement strand
GCGCCGCCCACCGTTGTCACCGCCGACGTCATGGCGCTCGCCGCGGTGACGCCGTTGGTATCCAGCGTCACGGCGCCGTTCATGGCCAAGGTCCGGCCCGCCACGCTGGCGCCCGTGGTCACCGTGATGCTCACCACCGCCAGGATGTTGCCGGCGAACGACGTGCCTGTCCCGATCGTCGCCGAACTGCCGACCTGCCAGAACACGTTACCCGCCGACGCGCCGTTGGTCAGGACGACCGAGGAGGCGCTCGCCGTCGTGATCGTGCTCCCCATCTTAAAGATGAAGACCGCGTTGGGGTCCCCGCGCGCATCGAGCGTGAGGGTTCCTGTCAGCTGCGCCGAGGAGGAAAAACAGTAGACGCCCGCGGTGAGCGTCCGTCCGCCCAGATCCTGGCCCGTCATGTTCTCCGTGCATGCCTGGGCGGACAGACTGGTGTACGCCGTCGCGACGTCATTCTGCGCCGCAAGCGCCGCTGCGTCGGCGGAGTGTATCGTGCCCGACAGGATGCGCCCCGGCCCGAAGCCGGTGATGGCGGTGCCCGGGCTGACGCCGAGATCGCCGGTGACGGTGCTCAAACCGGTACTCGTGACCGTCGCGGCGCCCAGCACCGCGAAGCGTTGCGCCGCACCGAGCGACGGGGCGGTCTGCGCCGCGGCCTGAGAGGGCCCGCGAACGGCGATCTGGCGCGAGGCCCAGAAATTCACGCTGCCCACGCCGGCACCAATCAGACCCGCGTCGGCCAGGGGGGTCGCGCCGCCCTGCAGCGCGAACTTCACCTGCGCCGGAGACAGCTGCGGCGATCCCTGCAGAAGGAGCGCGACGCCACCGCTGACGATGGGCGCCGCCAGGCTGGTCCCGCTCAGGAACATGTAGGCATTGTCGCCGCTGCCCGCGATATGAATCGACGGATGCCTTGCCGGCAGTAACGCCCCGTTCGCCTGCAGCGAAAGGGTCTTGATACCGGGCGCGACCACATCTGGCTTCACCGTGAAGTCGTACGCCGAAGGACCGCGGGAGCTGAACGTCGCCACCGTGTCGTCCGATCGATCAACCGTGTCCCTCGTGTTCAGGGCGCCGACCGTGATCGCATACGGAGAGTTACCCGGCGACAAAATGCCACCCAGGATGGGGCGGCCGTCGGGCGCCTGTCCCGCGTTGCCCGCGGCGACGACCACGACGATCCCGGCCTGTACCGCGCGCTTGACCGCTTCGCACAGCGGGTCGGTCGAGCAGGATTCCGTCACGGGATGGCCGAGCGACAGGTTGATGACGCGGATGTTGTAGAGCGCGCGGTTGGCGATGGCCCAGTCGATGCCGGCCATGACGTCGCTCGAGTAGCCGCTACCGTCCGGGCCCAGCACCCTGACGTTGATGAGCCGCGCGCCGGGCGCGATGCCGCCGGCATAGCTGGGCGCGACTCCGCTAGCCGCCGCCGGGTTGCCGGCGATGATCCCGGCGACGTGCGTGCCGTGACCAAACCCATCGGTCATCCGGGAATCGCCGGTGACGAAGCTCACGTTCGCGACGACGCGGCTCGCGAGCGCCACGTGCGGCGCGATGCCGGAGTCGATGACCGCGATGCCGATGCCCTGCCCGTCCACGCCAGGAATGCCGAGCACCCCTTGCATCGCGTTTCCGGCGCGCGTCTGATCCGCCGCCGTCGACGCGTCAGAGATCGCCGTCGTGGTCTGCACGGGGAGATCGCCGGACAGATTGTCGCCGACGGACCCGTCACGCGACAGATCGCTCAGTTCCGCGCTGTTCACGAGCACCACGGCCGCGCCGCGCATCCGATTGACGACGCGCAGCCGGTGACGCAAGGCGATCAGATCGAGGTTGCGTTCCGTTCCGCGCACGATGACGCGCGTTCGCGCGGTCGTGTTGCGCGCCTGATGTCTCTCGAGATCCGCGGACAGGTGCGCCCGTCGTTGGCCGGGTGCGCCCCGCAGCCCGAGGGAGGAGCATGCAACCAGGCCGACGGCGACCGCCACAACGCGGATGATCTTTAGGCTGACGAGCTGACGAGAAGACATGCGGGACCCCTGCCGACAACGCGAGAAACGTATGACGTGATGTGAAAGGACGCATCCCCCGATAGGGCAGCGTCCCTGGCGCACATAACCGCGCTACTAACGGACACGTAATGACTCTAGAGCGCAGTAGCAAGATCTAGTCCTGTTGAGGCAGGCGGACTATTTTCGGGATAAATCGTTATATTAAAAGGGGATATCGATAGCTCGCAGAATGCGTGCTGTGCGCGTGTTTGAGCCAGTTTGGTACACGTGGATAGTGCTAGTGCGGGTTATTTTGCACCTAACTACCGTTGAGTCATGTAGTTGCAGAATAGTGTTCCATTGAGAGACGTGTTCGTCGAAATGGAACACGGGCTGCGCCAGGGGCATTGACGCTGTGGTGGCCACGCCCCGGGGGTGCGTTACTTGCGAAGCTCCGCGAGTTTCACCTCGGCGCCGCCGCGCTCCTTGCTCAATTGCGCCGCGGTCATGAACTCGAATATTTCGATCGTCTGGCCCACATCCACGGGCGTGCGTCCCGTGTGAAAGAACTCCGCGATGGCCCGGACGATGCCCTCGGTGTCGGCGGCACCGGTCGTGTCCGCGGACCCCTTGTCCCCAACCATCCGGATGAGCGGCTGCGTGGAATCGGCCTTCGGCAGGCCACGGAAGGTGCCGACCCGCCCGTCCTTCCAGGTGCACGTCGTGATGTCGAGGTCCCCCGCGATCCTGCGCGACAGGTTCACGCATCCAGTGCCCATCACCGCGTAGAGCGCCTCGACGCCGTGAATGCCGTAGTAGAACAGGTCGGGGTGAAACTCGAGCGGCTGAAGCAGGTAG
>JBKJRJ010000293.1:0-3052 GCA_046594705.1 Vicinamibacterales bacterium | reverse complement strand
TTGCGCGGGATGAACGCCGGGTTGTGCCGGCGCATCAGGTCGTCGGCTTCGGCGGGGGACTGTTGCTGCCGTGACCGCCGCGCGGCCAGACGGCGAGACCACCGCTCGAAGTCCGCGTCCGCCGGGGTGGCGTCTGGCGCGCCCGCCGGGTGACTCAACCTCCGAAAGGTATTCGTGAAGTCGGCAGACTGCGCCTGCATCCAGGCGAGCAGGTCGTCGACGAGTGCCTTGTCGTCCGGTTCCGGCCCGAACAGTCCGAGCTTGGCGCGCATGCCGTCGAGCCAGTAGTGCTCGAACAGGTCCGGGAAGCGTTCCAGCGACGGCGTGGCTCGCGCGATGGCGCGATCCCGGTCCGCATCGAACAGAGGCAGCATCGCTTCCGCCAGCCGCGTCAGGTTCCACTGCGCGATCGGCGGCTGGTTGCCGTAGGCGTAGCGGCCGGCGTGATCGATGGAGCTGAACACCGTGGCCGGATCGTACGCGTCCATGAACGCGCACGGACCGTAGTCGATGCTCTCCCCTGACAATGCCATGTTGTCGGTGTTCATCACGCCGTGGATGAAGCCGGCCAGCTGCCAGCGCGCGATCAGGCTCGCCTGTCGATCGATGATCGCGTCGAGCAGCGCAAGGTGCGGCTCCGGTGCGTCGGCAAGCTCCGGGTAGTGGCGCCCACGCGTGTAGTCGGCAAGCGCCCGCAGCGCCTCGTGGTCGTGGTGCGCCGCCGCCCACTGCATCGTCCCGACGCGGATGTGGCTGCGAGCGACCCGTGTGAGCACAGCGCCTTCGAGAGCAGTCTCGCGATACACGGGCTCGCCCGTTGTCACCACCGCCAGGCTGCGCGTGGTGGGAATGCCGAGCGCGTGCAGCGCTTCGCTGATGATGTACTCGCGCAGCATCGGCCCGAGCGCCGCTCGCCCATCGCCGCGTCGCGAGTAGGGAGTCGGCCCCGGCCCTTTCAACTGGATGTCCCTGCGATCCCCGGAGGGTGTGATCTGCTCGCCGAACAGGATGGCGCGGCCATCCCCAAGCGGGGTGAAATGGCCGAACTGATGTCCGGCGTACGCCTGGGCGATCGGCCGCGCGCCTGGGGGCAGAGCGTTGCCGGCGAAAATCCTGGCGCCGGCTGGACTGTTGAGGATCGCGGAATCCAGACCCAGCATGGTGGCGAGGGACGTGTTCCATACGACGATGCGCGGCGCGGGGACTGGCGTGGGTGTCGCGTCGGCGAAGAAGAGCTGCGGCAGCTCCGTATAGGTGTGCTCGAGGCGCCATCCAGCCATGCAGGCCTCCATCATAGCTGGCGGGTGTGGCGTCGCACCCGCTGTGGTGTGGTCCGCCGCGGTCTAGAGAATTTTCTGGCCCAGCGCGGAGGAGGCGAGCTCGGCGCCCAGAATCGCGGTCATGTTGCGATCGTCCAGGATCGGATTGACTTCCACCAGGTCGAGCGCGCGCAGCAGGCCCGAGTCGGCGATCATCTCCATCAGCATGTGCGCCTCGCGGTAGTTGAACCCGCCCTTGACCGGCGTCCCGACACCGGGCGCGATGCCCGGATCGCACACATCGAGGTCGAACGAAACATGGAGCTCCGCGCCACCCTTGCTGGCTATCGCGATCGCCTGTTCGACGGTGGCGGCAATGCCGGAGCGGTCGATGTCCTTCATGGTGAAGACGCGCACGCCGGCCTCGCGAATGCGTTCCTTTTCCCGATCGTCGAGATTCCTGATGCCAATGAGGACGGTGCGCTCGGGGGTCACCTTGGGGGAGAAGCCGCCGATGCGCGACAGCTCCGCCGGCTCGGACCCGAGCAGCGCCGCGAGCGGCATGCCGTGGACGTTGCCGCTCGACGACGTGGCGGGGGTGTTCATGTCGCCGTGGGCATCGACCCAGATGAGACCGAGCGGCTTGCCCTCGCGGCGCAAGCAGTCGGCCGTCGCGGCCACCGACCCGGCACCAAGCGAGTGGTCGCCGCCGAGCACCAGCGGGATGCCCCCCTTTTCGAGCACCGCCAACGACGTCTTGTAGAGGCGCTCGCAGACGCGCGCGATCTCGCGAATATATTTCTTGCTGGGATCCCCGAACGCCTTGACCTCTGGGATGGGGGCGACCAGGTCGCCCGCGTCCACCACCGGCAGGCCGAGAGCGGCCAGCCGCTCGGCCAGACCCGCGATCCGCAATGCCGAAGGGCCCATGTCGACCCCGCGGCGGTTGCCGCCAAGATCGAGGGAGACGCCGATGATGTGGATAGGACGGGGCATTGACGTTAGCATACCCTCGCCCAGGAATTTGACGGAGGCTATAAGACCCTGCTAATCTATGAGTTGCGGTGGCGAGCGCGTCCGTATGGGACGGTTCCGAGCTGCCGGGCGAAAGGGAGTCAGGATGAAGCGTTTCGAGGTCGGATCACGGGTGGTCGAACCGACCTACGGCCTTGGATCCGTGATTGCCGTCGAGGATGCCTACACGAGGGTCCAGTTTGACGAGCACGGTGTCAAGAAATTCATGACCAGCATGTCGAAACTGGAACCGAGCAACGAGCCGGTCCCGGCGGGACTTCGCTCGGGCAAGCCCCGCAAGAAGCGCACGGTCAAGGCGAAAGTCGCGCCGGAGCCGGTCGCCGATTAAGGATCTGTCCGGCGCGCAGCGCCGGCCCCCCGTCGCGCCGAACCTGTGTCGGCGGCCTCCACCGCGTCGGCTACCTCTTATAAGACAGCGAGATTCCTTCTCCCGACGGCGACACGATGGTCGTCCAGAGAGAAGGATTCCGCTGGACGATGTCGAGGAAGTCTCCCATCTCGTTCCGCTTGTTCACCACGTTGTGCGCCGTGAACAGGCCCCCCTTGTCCAGCCGCGGATACATCATCTCGAAGAATTTCTTGTAATCGCGCTTCCACGCGTCCAGAAAGACAAAATCGAAGGTGCCTTGGAGCTTGGGGATTTCGGCGAAGGCGTCACCCGACACCACCTGGACGACGTCGCTGAATCCCGCCTTGCGGATGTTCTCCGCCAGCTCTCTGGCGCGAACCGGGTCGTACTCGATGGAGACCAGCTTGCC
>JBKJRJ010000135.1:0-5742 GCA_046594705.1 Vicinamibacterales bacterium | reverse complement strand
CTGTTCGACTACGGCGCCTCAGTGCGCCGCGAGCTCGATCAGTTCACGTCGGAGCTCGATGAGGACGAGGCCGACCAGCCGCGGACCTTCACCGTGCAGAGCGGCGGCGAGTTCGTGCTGACGCCCCGCAAGCTGCTGTTTCACTGCCTGCTCCACGAGACTCGCCACTGGGCGCAGATCGCGCTGGCGATCCGGCGCGCCGGGCTCGAACCGCCCGGCAATCACGACCTGTTCTACAGCAAGGCGCTCAGGTGATCTGCGCCAGCGCCCGGTCGATGATGTCGAAGCCGTGGCGCAGCTCTTCTTCCGTGATGATGAGCGGCGGATTCGCGAAGAAGGTGTTCATCCGCACGAAGGTGTAGAGCCCGTCGTCCCGGAAAATCTTCCGGAGCGTGTTCATCGGCTCTGACGTCCCATTGAACGGCGCCAGCGGCTCCATCGTCTCGCGATCTTTCACCAGCTCCACGATCCCGAACAGGCCGATCGAACGCACCGCGCCGACCATCGGGTGCTTCGCTTCGAGTGCGGCGAGCAGGTCCTTCATCACCACGCCCATGCGGCGCGCGTTCTCGATCAGGTGATCGTCTTCGTAGACCTGGAGGGTCGCGAGCGCGGTGGCGCAGGCCAGCGGGTGGCTGTTGTAGGTCAGGCCGCCGAAGAACACCTTGTCGTGAAAATAATCGGCGATGCCGCGGCGCATGCCGACCGCGCCGAGCGGCACGTACGCGCTCGTCAGCCCCTTGGCCATCGTGATGAGATCGGGGACGACGCGCCAGTGATCGACGGCGAACCATTCGCCCGTCCGGCCGAAGCCCGACATCACTTCGTCGGCCACCATCAGGATGCCGTATGTCGTGCAGAGATCGCGGATGCCCTGGATGAAGCCGTCGGGCGGCACCAGCACGCCGTTGGTGCCGGTCACCGGCTCGAGGAAGAACGCCGCGATCGTCTGCGGGCCTTCCAGCTGGATGGTTTCCTCGATGCGATCGAGCGCCACCTGCGCGGTGTCCCAGCCCTTCTGGATGCCGTGATACGGGTTGAGGACGTGGACCACGCCGGGCATGCCGGGCTCGGCGGCCCAGCGCCGCGGGTCGCCGGTCAGCGTGATGGCGCCCGCGGTGCCGCCGTGGTACGAGCGATAGAACGACAGCACCTTGTGCCGGCCGGTGTACTGCCGCGCGATCTTGATGGCGTTCTCGTTGGCCTCGGCACCACCGTTGGTGAAGAAGAAGACGTCGATGTCGCCGGGACAGATACCCGCCAGCTTGCGCCCCAGCCGCGCGCGCGGCTCGGTCGCCATGAACGGGTTGGCGTAGGCCAGGGTCTCAGCCTGCTGCTGGATCGCGCGGACGACCCGCTCGTCGCCGTGGCCGATGTTGACGCACATCAGCTGGCTGTTGAAGTCGAGGAACCGCTTCCCTTCGGGGGTCCAGAACCAGCAGCCCTTGGCGCCCGCCACCGGGATCGGATCGATCGTCCCCTGCGCCGACCACTCGAACAGCGAATGCTTCTTCGTGAGGTCGACGATGGTCTGGCCGTTCAGGCCGGCCGGCTTGTGCTCGACGTTCATGTCAGCTCCTGGTTACCGCAACTCCGCGAGGATGGCGTCGGTCACCTCGCGGGTGCCGGCGCGTCCACCCAGATCGGGGGTGCGCGGCCCGTTGCCCGCCAGCACCCGTTCGATGGCGCCGACGATGAGATCGTGGCCGGCGGGCGCGCCGAGGTGCTTCAGCATCAGCGCGCCCGCCCACACCGCGCCGATCGGGTTGGCGACCCCTTTGCCGGCGATGTCGGGCGCCGATCCGTGAATCGGCTCGAACATCGAAGGATGCTTTCGCTCGGGGTTGATGTTGCCGCTCGGCGCGATGCCGAGGCTGCCCGACACCGCCGCGCCGAGATCGGTGAGGATGTCGCCGAACAAATTCGACGCCACGATGACGTCGAGGCTGGCGGGATCGGTGACCATGCGGGCGGCCAGCGCGTCGACGTGGTACTTGCGCCAGGAGACCGCCGGGTAGTCTTTGGCGACGCGGTCGAGCACCTGGTCCCACAGCACCATCGAATAATTCAGCGCGTTCGACTTGGTGGCGCTCGCCAGCAACTTGCGCGGCCGCGTCAGCGCCGTTTCGAAGGCGTAGCGCGCGATACGCTCGATGCCGCGGGCGGTAAAGACGCTGACCTGCTGCGCAATCTCGTCCGGCGTCCCGGCATGGAGCCGGCCGCCGATGCCGCCGTACTCGCCCTCGGAGTTCTCGCGGACGCAGACCATGTCGATGTCGGCCGGCCGGCGGCCCGCGAGCGGGGTCGTCACCCCCTCGACCAGCCGCATCGGCCGCAGGTTGACGTACTGGTCGAAGCGCTGCCGGATCGGCAGGATCAGCTGCCAGACCGAGATGTGATCGGGGACCGAGGGGTCGCCAATCGCGCCCAGGTAGATGGCGTCGAACTCCTGGAGCCGATCGAAGCCGTCCTCGTCCATCATCCGCCCCTTGGCGCGGTAGAAGTCGCAGCCCCAGGGGAACTCGACGAACTCGACGGCAGCGCCGCAGGCGGCCGCCGCCTTCTTCACCACGGCGATCCCCGCGGGGATGACCTCTTTTCCGATTCCGTCACCGGCAATGACTGCTACTCGCGCCATGTCTGATTCTTCACCCTTTCCAGCTCTCGACGTCAACCATCGCGATCACGATCACGCGGCCCTCCGGGAAAACACCACCGACACCATCCCGAACGCGACCGCCGCGGCCGCGAGCCCGAGCATCGCGGGCGTGAACACCCCGATGGGCGCGCCGCCGCCCCACAACTGTGCCGCGAGGACCGCGACCACCCCGCCGCCAATCGCGGCGAGGGCATCGAGCGGACGAGGCGCCCGCATGTACAGCCCGGCCACGATCGGCACGAACAGGCTGACGCTCACCAGCGTGTAGAACACGCCAAGGGCGTCGATCGTGGTCGGTGCCATGAACGCCACGCCGACCGCCGCGACGGCGCCGAAGACGGAGGCGGCCCTGGCTACGGCCACGACCTGTCGGTCGGTCGCTGCGGGATTGACGAACCGCTTGAACAGATCCTGCGACAGCGACGTCGCCAGCATGAACATCACCGCGTCGGCCGCGCTGATCTCCGCCGAGAATACCGCGGCGAGCCCTAGGGCGCCGATCCAGAACGGCAGGTCGTGCATGAACAGCATCGGCAGCGCCAGCTCCCGCTTCACGAGATCAGGGTGCAGCACCAGGGCCGACATCCCCAGTAGCACCGGCACCATCGCGTAGAGCAGCAGGCACAAGGCGTTCAGCCCGACCCCGAGACGCACGGCCCGGCCGTCGCGCGCGCCATACACTTTCTGCAGCAGGCCGGGCGAGATGATGAAGTTGGGCGCCAGCATCGCCACGTAGATCCATCCGGACGCGCCGTTCTGCCACGGATTCCACATCTCCGGCTGCGGGATCGCCGCGCGCAGGCCGTCGAGGCCGCCAACCGCGCGCAGCACGAAGGGCAACGCAATCGCGAAGCCGGCCAGCTTCACCGTCAGCTGCACCACGTTCACGACGGCCGACGACTTCAAGCCGCCCGCCGCGAAATAGGTGGTGACCACGACGCCGCCAATGGCGCAGCCGGCGAACTTGGGAAGGTCAATCACCACGTTCAGGATCCAGGCAATGCCAATCAATTGGGCCGCCAGAATCGCGACCGCGCCAATCCACAGCAGTGCCGACATCGTCGCCCGCACCCGCCGGTCGTAGCGCCACTCGAGGAAGTCGCCGACGGTACGAAGGTCGTGCTCGGCCGCCACCCGCCGAATGCGCGGACCGACGAAGAACGCCAGGACGAACGATCCCAGCGCCGCCGACGCGACCCACCAGACCGCCGCCAGTCCATCCCGGTAGCCGAGGCCGGTGGCGCCAATCGTCGACCCGGCGCCGATGTTCGCCGCGAGGAATGTGGCGAACAGCAGCCCGGGACCGAGGTTCCGCCCCGCCACGAAAAAGTCGCTGGACCCTCTGAGGTTCCGCGACACCCAGAGCCCGAGCGCAATCTGCGCGACGGAATAGCCGATGATGATGATCAGATACGCCATGTTGGGGCTGCGCATCGTAGTGTATCGCCGCCGCGCGGACGGCATAGACTGGAGCCATGAAGACGAGCCTGATCGCCGGCCTCGGACTCCTTATCGCGTCGCTCTCAGCAGGACGGCCGTCTCCGGCGGGGAGCAACCTGACGCTCACCGCGGTCGAGGGCATCAGGGTCGGACACTTCACCATGGCGGGCCGTCCGACCGGCTGCACGGTCATCATGGTCGACGGCGAGGGCGCCTCCGGTGGCGTGTCACAGCGCGGCGGCGCGCCAGGTACCAGGGAGACCAATCTGCTCGATCCCCTCAACCTGGTCGAGCGGGTCAACGCCGTCGTCCTCGCCGGCGGCAGCGCGTTTGGTCTCGATGCCGCGCAGGGGGCCGTGCGCTACCTCGAGGAGCACAACATCGGCTACAAGACCGCAGCAGGCGTTGTCCCCATCGTGCCGGCCGCCATCCTCTTTGACCTCGGATTCGGCGGCGACCCGAAGGTCCGGCCGAACGCCGATTGCGGCTACCGCGCCGCGCAGGCGGCATCCGCCGAGCCGGTCACCGAAGGCAACGTCGGCGCCGGCGCCGGCGCGACGGTCGGCAAAATGGGTGGCGTCGTCGAGCATGCGGGCTACCCGGCAGGACGACGCACGCCGATGAAAGCCGGGATCGGATCCGCGGCGATCCGCCTGCCGAACGGTCTCGTGGTCGCCGCGATCGTCGCCGTGAACGCGGTGGGTGACATCATCGATCCCGAGACCGGGAAGGTCGTGGCGGGCGCGCGCAACCCCGATGGCACGCTGGCGGACGTCCGGCGCCTGCTCAGGGCAGGGGACATCGGCACGCGGCCGCGTTCCGGGGAGAACACCACGATCGGCCTGGTGGCCACCAACGCGACGCTGACGAAGACCGAAGCCAACCGGCTCGCCCTGATGGCCGACGATGGCCTGGCGCGCGCGATCAGCCCGGCGCACACGGTCGGGGACGGCGACACGGTTTTCGCGCTCGCCACCGGCCGCTGGAAGGGAGAGACCAACGTCACGGTGATCGGGGCGCTGGCCGCCGAGGCGATGGCCGACGCGATTGTCCGCGCCGCCACGCAGGCAACCTCGTCGAACGGCTTGCCAAGCGCGCGCGAACTCGGGACGATCCCGGCCAGGTTCAAGCAGTAGGCAGTTGCCCGTCGCAGTAGCCCGTAACCAGCTTCGTGCTGGAGCTCGGAGCTGAGAGCTGAGAACCGGCAACTGGCTGCTGGTGACGAGCACCTGGTAACCGGCAAATTTTTCACCGGAGTTACTCAAATGGATCGGCGCAGGTTCCTGCAACTGGCCGGGTCGGCCCTGGTCGTCGGACCCACGCGAGGCCTTGACGCGTTCGGCCAGGCCCCGGGCATCATCAGCGCGCCCGGCGCCCGTCCGGCGGTGCCGTCCGGCGTCAGCGCGGGCGACGTCGGCGGCGGACGGGCGGTCATCTGGAGCCGCACCGATCGCACCGCCCGCATGTTCGTCGAATACGCCACGACCGAGCGCTTCACCGATCCGCGCCGCGTGCGCGGCCCCGCGGCGATCGAAACCTCCGACTTCACCTCGCGCCTGGTGCTGACCGATCTGCCTGGCGGACAGCGGATCTTCTACCGCGTCCTCTACCAGGACCTGTCGGATCTCCGGACGTGGAGCGAG
>JBKJRJ010000098.1:0-2732 GCA_046594705.1 Vicinamibacterales bacterium | reverse complement strand
GCGCCCGACGGCTTTACAGCCGACCACGGGCGGCTCGTCCAGATCGTGGCGCCGCACCTCGCCAAGGCGGTCGATGCCGCTCTCCGCACACCGGGCGCCGGTCGCGAGACTGTTCCCCTCGAACCCGCGGGCTCGCGGGAACTTCGACTCGTCGCGTCGCGCTAAGGGCTCCGGTCGGAATAGAGTTGCCACCTTGGCCGCCGATGCATCCCGCCGGGCGGCGTGGCTCGTCGCTGACATACGCCCGGTAGGCGCACTCCTCGCGCCTTGCCGGGCGGGCGCCTCGACGCCCAAGGTGACAACCCTATTCCGACCCGAGCCCTTAGGCGTGGCTTTCGTCAGGTCGAAGGTCCCGACCGCCATGGGACTGTTGTCCCACGTGCCGGCGAAGTGGCCGTCCTTGATCATGCCGAGGCGCACGGCCACAGCACGGCGCACACCCGGTTGACGTCAGAACGTCACGCCGGGGTCTGATTCGTAGGCGGAACCCATGCGGCAGAGCTCATCGAGAGTCTCACCAAACAGGTCGTAGAGCTTCTTGAGCCGTTCCACATCCTTGATCACTCCGACGACCTGAAACGCGAGCTCGTCGACACCGTCCGGGAACGTCGTCCCGAACCACCCCTCGTCATCCTTCACGGAGAAGTCGATATCCTTCTGCGCCTCGATCAGCGCCCGAATCTTCGGGCTGGCGAACAACTGCCGCAGCTTCCCTTCGTCGGTGCCCTTGATGATGAAGTCGCGATCGAAGTCCGGATGGCCTACCTCGACGTCCTGCATGCCAAGGAGCTTGCCGAGATCGCTGAAAAGACCCGTCCGGTAGACCCGGAACCGGAAACCGTCCGGGTTGACGTAGGGCGCGCGCATGCGCGTGTAGACAATCGTGACCTTGCCGGTCGAGACGACGTACTTGTCCAGCGTGACGGTCCAGGCGCCGTGCGAGGCCTGGACCTTGTCTCCCTTCAAGAACCCTCCCTGCACGAACCGCGCGTCGATCTCGTCACTGAGCTGCCGCCAGATCTCCCTCTGGCTCGGTCCGAACATGCGGCGAAGCACGGTCATACGCTCTCTCCCCTGTTGGTCGCGCCCGGCGACCCAAGGGTTATACCGCAGAAGCCAATGAAGGCCCCCCTGCAGGCGTGGGACATGGCAGCACGGTTCCTGGCGGTGGTCGTCCTCGGCATGCTGGCGCTCGGCGCCACGGGGGCGTCGGCCCACGACAAGTTCCGCTTCATCGGGACGGTTTTGAAGATGGAGGTGAAGAAGAAGCTGCTGACGATGAAGACCAGCGACGAGGCGTGTCCGACGGAGCTCGAGATCGACATTAGGCCGAAGACGCGCATCGAGCAGAACGGCCGGAAGGCGGGCGGCGCCGACCTCGAGCCGGGGGCGCACGTGGTCGTGGACGCGGTCGGGGACGACTACTTCGACGTGGCGGCCGTGGTGGTGAAGATCGTGCCGCCGCCGTCGAAATGACCGAGGGTCATTTCACCCGGACGACGCCCTTCATCGAGGGGTGAATCGTGCAGATATACGAGAACTCGCCCTTCTTCTTCGCCGTGTACTTCCACGACTTGTCGGAGGCAATGCTGCCTGAATCGAACCCGCCGGGCTTCGAGGTGGCGGTGTGCGGATAGGGATCCTTGTTGACCCAGGTGATGGTGTCGCCGACGCGCACGCTCAGGTCGGGGGCGCTGAACGCGGTCCCTTCGATCTTGACCGTGTGGGCAACCGGCCTGGCGGCTTTCGCCGCCGCGTCCGCGGCCATCCCGGGGATGACCACAACGGACGCGACGGCGAAGACACCGAGAGCGCCGAACAATCGGATGCTCTTCACGGGATGACTACTTGGCGAGCGAAGCCTGGATCATCTTGGCGTGCTCGAGGTGCGCGATGAACGCCGGACGAACCTTCACGAGCAGCGCCTTGAGCTCCTCGTTCTTCACGCCGGGGATCAGGGTCTTGTCGACCGCCGCGATCACCGCCTCGTGGTAGGCGACTTCGTTGTCGATGTAGGCCTTGTCGAACGCCTTGCCCTTGAGACCCTTGAGCTTCGTGACATTGGTCTTGCCGCCGTCGTAGAGGCTCTTGCTGGTGGCGTTGTCCTGCGGCGTGACCTTGAGCTTCGCCGCGAGGTCCTTCGCCTGCTTGTTGACGCCGGTGTGGTCGGTCACCATCGTCTTCGCGAACTTCTTCACGTCGGCGTGGCTGGCCTTGGTCGCCGCGAGCTTGCCCGCGTCGATGTCAACCTGGTTGGCGGTGACGACGATCGACGCGATCTGCGCGTCGTTGATGTCCTGGGCGGACGCCGCGGCGGCGAACAGCATCGAACCGGCGATGACGATAGCGGATAGCTTCATGAACACTCCCTTATCTGAGACATATAAACCGAACAGGTACGCTGCTTATGGAAACACCACGACTGAGCGTTTATTCCCTGGGTTTGCGCCTTCACTTCTGGCGCCCGCCGTGCTTCGGTCGAGCTCCGGCGGCTGCAAGCGGCCCTGACGAGCACGGGCCACCTTTTATGCACCCAAACAGCCTGTAAGATTACCAAAAACTGGCCCGGAGTGGAAGCCCGGCGGTTCAGCCCCGCAGCTCATCCCGCCGCCAGGGGGATGCCTCAGGCTTTCATTGCCTCGAGGATGTCCTCTGGGCTGAGGACCGTCGCCGAGCGCTTCGCGCGCGCAAAGATCCGGTCCACGAGTTCATCGGTCGCCGCGTAGCCGTGC
>JBKJRJ010000481.1:0-4120 GCA_046594705.1 Vicinamibacterales bacterium | reverse complement strand
CGCGGCGAAGTGCCCGAAGTCATCCTGAACAATCTCTATAAACACACGCAACTGCAGCAGAGCTTCGGCGTCATCATGCTGGCCATCGTCGCCGGCCGCCCGAAGGTGCTGAACCTGGCCGAGCTCGTCGAGAGCTTTATCGACTTCCGCCGCGAGGTGGTGACCCGGCGCACGCAGTTCGATCTCCGCAAGGCGGAGGCGCGCTTCCACATCCTCGAGGGATTGAAGATCGCGCTCGACAATCTCGACGCCGTCATCACGCTCATCCGCGCGTCGAAGACGGTGCCCGAGGCGCGCGACGGCCTCATCGCGCAGTTTTCGCTGAGCCTGGTGCAGTCGCAGGCCATCCTCGACATGCAGCTGCAGCGGCTGACCGGCCTCGAGCGGCAGAAGATTCTCGACGAGCTGCTCGAGCTGATGAAAACGGTCGAGCGGCTCCGCGCCATCCTCTCGAGCGAGGAGCTGCTGATGCAGCTCGTGATCAACGAGCTCAAGGCGGTGCGCGAGAAGTTCGGCGACGATCGCCGCACCGAGATCATCGACGACACCGGCGAGCTCCGCATCGAGGACCTGATCGCCGACGAGGACATGGCGATCACGGTGACCAACACCGGCTACATCAAGCGGACGCCGATCACGACCTACCGCGCGCAGCGGCGCGGCGGCAAGGGGCGGATCGGCATGCGCACGCGCGAGGAGGACTACGTCAGCCACCTGTTCGTGGCCTCGGCGCACGCCTACATCATGATCTTCAGCGACCGCGGCCGGGCCTACTGGCTCAAGGTCCACGAGATCCCCGATGTCGGCCCGGGCGGCAAGGGCAAGGCGATCGCCAATCTCGTGCAGCTCGAGGCGGGCGAGAAGATCGCGGCGCTGCTGGCGGTGAGGGAGTTCCCCGAGCAGGAAGACCAGCACTTCATCGTGATGGGGAGCCGCAAAGGCACGGTCAAGAAGACGGACCTCTCCGCCTTCAGCAACCCGCGAGCCGGCGGCATCATCGCGATGGGCATCGAGGACGGTGACGCCGTCATCGCGGTCGAGCTCTCGGACGGCAAGGAGCAGGTCTTCATCGGCACCCGCGACGGCATGGCGATCCGCTTCGACGAGACCGATGTCCGCCCGATGGGCCGCAGCGCCTACGGCGTGCGCGGCATCACCCTGCGGGAAGGTGACGAAGTGGTCGCGATGGAGGTGGTCCGCGAGGGCGGCACCGTGCTGACCGTCGCCCAGAACGGCTACGGCAAGCGCACCGGCCTCGACGAGTACCGGCTGCAGTCGCGCGGCGGCGTCGGCATCATCAATATCCAGACCTCGGACCGCAACGGCAAGGTGGTCGGCGTCGCCTACGTGCACGAGGACGACGAGCTGATGCTGATCTCGCAGTTCGGGATGATCCTGCGCATGAAGGCCGGCGACATCCGATCGATCGGCCGCGCCACCCAGGGTGTCCGGCTGATTGAGATGGAAGACGGCGACCACGTCGTCTCCGTCGCCAAGTTGGCGGAGCGCGAGGTCGACGAGGTGGTCGGGGCGGCAGACGCACTGGCCGACCCCGACACGCCGGCCGGTGGTGAGGAACCGCCGGCGGACCAGTGATGCACCTGTAGGGCCCGCAGGTCAGTGACCCGCCGTGGGCCCGACCTTCAGATCGGGCCGCCAGCCATCAGCGAACACCTGCCGAGTTGAGCGAGGCCGGAGCTGAAGGCCCCCCCGGGCGGGTTCACGGGCCTGAGGGTGGACCCTGACCTGCAGGAAGATGGTCTGAGCGCCGGTGAAGGGGTCAGGCCGGTTCTAGTTTCGCGAACTTGGCCAGCAGCTTCTTCTGTCCCACCGTGTTGAAGCGCACCGTGATCTTGAAGTCGTCGGTGTGCTCCTCGACGCCGAGCACGACGCCGATGCCGAACTGGGCATGCTTGACGCGCATCCCGACCCGCAGGCCGCCGGCCGCCGACTGATCCTCGTTCTCGTACGCGTAGCTCGCCGTCTGTTCCTTGAGCTTGCCGCCGGCGCCGCGTCCCTTGCCGCCGCCTCCGCGCGAATACGGATTGGTCCTGAACTCGTAGTGGGCATGCGCGAAGTTGCCCTGGTAGGCCGACGAGAACACGGGCGCGATCCGGTCGAGCAGCTCCGCCGGCACTTCGTCGACGAAGCGCGACGGCTCGGTCGCCTGGTACTCGCCGAACACGCGGCGGCGCGCGGCGCCGGTCAGGAACAGCCGCTGTTCCGCGCGGGTCATCCCGACGTAGAACAGCCGGCGCTCCTCTTCAAGTTCGTCCTCGCTCTCGACCGACCGCGAGTGCGGGAACAGTCCGTCTTCCATCCCGGCGATGAACACGACGGGAAACTCCAGCCCCTTGGCGGCGTGCATCGACATCAGCCAGACCTTGGCGTTGCGCGTGCCCGATTCCTCGTCCACTTCGGAGAGCAGTGACAACCGGTCGACATAGCCGCCGATCGACGCCTCGGGGTCGCGGCTCTCGTAGTCACGCGCGGCCGACACGAGTTCCATCAGGTTTTCGATGCGCTCGTTGGCCTCTTCGCTGTTCTCGTCCCTGAGGTTGTTGAGATATCCGGATCGGTCGAGCATCTTGCCGATGGTGATCGACACCGAATCGGTCCGCGCGTGGTCGGCGAGCCCGACGATCAGGTCGCGGAACGCGCGCAGCGCCGAGCCTGCCCGGCCGCCCAGTCTGCCCTCGTCCACGGCGTTGACCAGGCGCGCCCACAGCGACCTGGCGGAGCTGACCTCGGCGAGTCCCGCGGCGAGTAACGGCGGCGCGTCGGCGGCGATCCGGTCGGGGTCGATCGCCTGCAGCGAATCCATCACGCCCTTGCCGACGCCGCGCGCCGGCACGTTAATCACCCGCCGCAGGCTGACGTCGTCGTGCGGGTTGATGATCAGCTTCAGGTAGGCGAGCGCGTCCTTGATCTCCTTGCGCTCGTAGAAGCGGACGCCGCCGATAATCTTGTACGGGAGGTTCTCCCGCATCAGCTGATCTTCGATGGCGCGCGACTGGGCGTTGGTGCGGTAGAGGATCGCCATCATCGTGTCGATGTCTTCGGCCCGCAGCCGCTTGATCGACTTGACGATGAAGTCCGCCTCTTCGAGCTCGTCGCTGCCGCGGTAGTAGACGATCTTCTCGCCACCCGTGCGATCGGTCCACAGCCGCTTGTCCTTGCGGTTGCGGTTCTGCTGGATGACGGCGGTCGCGGCGTCGAGGATCACCTGCGTCGAGCGGTAGTTCTGCTCAAGCCTGACCACCTTGGCGTCGCCGAAATCGTGCTCGAAGTCGATCAGGTTCTTGAGGTCCGCGCCGCGCCACTTGTAAATCGACTGGTCCGGATCGCCGACGATCGCGAGGTTGCGGTGGATGCCGGCCAGCCGCCGGATGAGCAGGTACTGCGGGCGGTTGGTGTCCTGGTACTCGTCCACCATGACGTACTTGAACTTCCGCCCGTAGCGCTCCCGCACCGGTTCGCAGGTCTCGAACAGTTCGACCGTCTTGAGCAGGAGGTCGTCGAAGTCGAGCGCGTTCGATTCCTTCAGCGCGAGGAGATACTTCTCGTAGATCTTCGCAATCTGCTCGTCGCGGAGATTCCACGCGCCGCGCAGCGAGTCCGGCCCCTCCATCCGGTTCTTCGCCTGGCTGATCCGCGACAGGGCCTGGCGGGGCGGCACGAGCTTGTCGTCGATTCCCAGCTCGCGCTGCGCCTGCTTCACGACCGCGACCTGATCGGAGGAGTCGTAGATCACGAAGTCACGCGACAACCCGATGTGCGGCGCCTCACGCCTCAGCAGCCGCGCGCAGAGCGAGTGGAAGGTGGACAGCCACACCCCGTCGGCGTTGTTGCCGAGCAGCGACTGCACGCGCTCGCGCATCTCGCCGGCCGCCTTGTTGGTGAACGTGACCGCCAGCACCTCGTCAGGCGACGCGTGCCCGTTGCCGATCAGGTACGCGATCCGGAAGGTGATGACGCGCGTCTTGCCGGACCCCGCGCCGGCGAGAATCATCACGGGACCGTCCGTGTGCAGGACCGCTTCGCGTTGTTCGGGGTTGAGCTTGTCGAGAAAGTTCATTGGGGACGACGGAGCCTCCAGTATAGCCGGTGGAAGTCTGGC
>JBKJRJ010000468.1:0-5269 GCA_046594705.1 Vicinamibacterales bacterium | reverse complement strand
CGGCATCCGCCCCGGCGCGCACGTCGCACAGGGACAGCTGGTTGGTCGCGTCGGCATGACGGGTTCGGCGACCGGCCCGCATCTCGACTACCGGCTCAAGCGGAACGGCGTGTTCGTGAATCCCATCTCGGTGCACGCGCGCCAGGCGCCCGGCGACCCCATCCCGGCGGTGCAGCTGGCGTCCTTCAAGGCGGCGCGAGAAGGTAGGCTGGCTCGCCTCTCCACCCCGCTTGTCGCCCACGGTCTCCGCCAGAAGCCCGACGCCGTCCCGGCGCTTACCCCCGCGCGCACGAAGTGAACAATCTTCCGGGTCAATCGACAGCTGCGCCGGCAGCCGGAACTGGTTGCGCCCGGTACCCGGCGCGATGTCGTTGCGGGCGTTCTGATCCGTTATTGATGTCGTTGGTGACGTAGGCGGAGTAGGGCTGTCCCGACTGCGCCGTCACGATCGCCGCGAACGTCCAGCCGCCCTTCCACGCGCCCGTGCTTCTCGGGGTCGGTCGTCATTACCCCGCTCACCACTAGCCGCCGCGGCCGGGGGCACACCCGTGAGCAGGAGCGGCAGGATGAGGTACAGGCGGGCAGGACAAGTCGGACGGGGGATTCGGACCATCGGAAACCTCCAATATAGAATATGCCGATGGCCGTCATCCGACCGTTCCGTGCGTTACGCCCGTCACGCGACACCGCCGAGGCGGTCTCGTCCGTGCCGTACGACGTCGTGAGCACCGAGGAGGCTCGCCAGCTCGCCGCGGGCAATCCCCTCAGCTTCCTCCGCGTCACGCGCTCCGAGATCGACCTGGCGCCAGGGACCGACCCGTACGCCCCCGGCGTTTACGAAAAAGCGCGCGAGAACCTGGCGGCGCTCCGGGCGAACGCCCCGCTCGTGATCGACGCCGAGCCGTCGCTCTACTTCTATCGCCTCCGCATGGCGGGCCACGAGCAGACCGGCATCGCCGGCACCTTCTCGGTCGACGACTACGAGCACGACGTCATCAAGAAGCACGAGCGAACCCGCCGCGACAAGGAAGATGATCGCACGCGCCATATCGTCGAGCTCCGCGCTCAGACGGGCGTGGTGTTTTTGACCTATCGCGGGTCGCCAGCGATCGATCAGCTGTGCCGAGCGGTCACGGCCGACGCACCCCTCTACGACTTCCGGTCCGGGGACGGAGTGCACCACACCATCTGGAGCGTCGAGCCCCACGAGGCCGGCGCCCTGGTGGACGCCTTCGGCCGCATTCCCGCGCTCTATATCGCCGACGGCCACCACCGCGCCGCCAGCGCGGCGCGCGCGCGCACCGAGCTGCGCTCGCGCGGGGACTCGACCGAGGCCGACAGCTTCATCGCGGTCGCGTTCCCCGACAATCAGATGCACATCCTGCCCTATCACCGCACCGTCAAGGACCTGGCCGGGCAGACGCCGGCGGCGTTCCTGGCGGCGCTGCAGGCGCGCGTGCCCGTGCGCGAGGGATCGGCCACGCCGTCGGCCAAAGGTGAAGTGGCCATGTACCTCGACGGCCGATGGCACGCACTGGATCTGTCAGCGGCGGCGTCAGCGGACGGCTCACGCGCCAGCTCGCTGGACGTCGCGCTGCTGCAGCAGCACGTGCTCGAGCCGCTGCTGGGGATTGGCGACGTGCGGTCCGACAAGCGCATCGATTTCGTCGGCGGGGCGCGCGGCACCTCCGCGCTCGAGCAGGCGGTCAACAGCGGCAAGGCCGCGGTCGCGTTCTCGATGCATCCCGTGACCATCGACGACCTGATGTCGATCTCCGACGAAGGGGGGATCATGCCGCCGAAATCGACCTGGTTCGAGCCCAAGCTGCGGGACGGGCTGCTGGTCCACCTGATATGACACCGCGGCGACGGCCTACGGCGTGTTCACCACGATCACAAAGATCACGAAGTTCACAAAGGCTGCTTATTGTTTGTTGTGGTCTGCGTGGCCTTCGCGCTCGTCGTGGTGATCGGTCGGACGTGACCCAACGATGAAGGTGCTCGTCGCCGACACGTTCGAGCAGAGCGGCATCGACGGCCTGACGGCGGCCGGCTGCGAGGTCGTCTACCAGCCGGAGCTCAAGGACGAGGCTCTGGCGGAGGCCCTCGCCCAGGGCGGCGCCGACGTCCTGGTGGTGCGGGGCACCAGGGTGACGGCGGCGATGCTCGAGGCAGGTCGGCTCTCGCTCATCGTTCGCGCCGGGGCAGGCTACAACACGATCGACGTCGCGGGCGCCTCGGCGCGCGGCATCTACGTCTCCAACTGTCCCGGCAAGAACGCGATCGCCGTGGCGGAGCTCGCCTTCGGCCTGCTCCTTGCGCTCGACCGCCGCATTCCCGACAACGTCACCGAGCTGCGGTCGGGCAACTGGAACAAGAAGGAGTACTCGAAGGCGCAGGGCCTCTACGGGCGCACGCTGGTGCTGCTCGGCGTCGGCAGCATCGGGCGCGAGATGATCCGTCGCGCCGCGGGCTTCGGCCTGAACGTGGTGATCTGGAGCCGGCGGTTCGACGGCGAGCGCCGCCCGCTGACCGGTCTCGAGGCCCGCGAGCTGGGCGTCGAGAGCGTGCTGCGCGCCATCGCCGTCGAGCTCGCGCCGACGCCCGCCGACGCCGTCTCGCGCGGTGACATCGTCAGCGTCCACGTCGCCCTCAGCCCGGAGACCAAGGGGCTGGTGAACGCCGCGTTGCTCTCGAAGATGAAGCCGGGAACGGTGTTCATCAATACCGCACGCGGCGACGTGGTCGACTACCCGGCGCTGGCCGCGGCGGTCAAGCACCACGGGCTGCGGGTCGGCCTGGACGTCTATGCCGACGAACCGGCGAGCGCCACCGCGCCGTTCGCCGACGACCTCGTAGCGCTGCCCGGTGTCTACGGCACGCACCACATCGGCGCCTCGACCGACCAGGCGCAGGAGGCGATCGCCGCCGAGACCGTCCGCATCATCCGCAGCTATCAGCAAACCGGCCGCGTGCCGAACGTGGTGAACCTGGCGCGGCGCACGCCGGCCACGCACATGCTGGTGGTACGCCACCGCGATCGTCCCGGCGTGCTCGCCCACGTGTTCGACCACCTCCGGCAGGCCAACCTGAACGTCCAGGAAACCGAGAACATCGTGTTCGAAGGCGCCGAAGCGGCGGTCGCCCGCATCAACCTCGACGGCGCGCCGCCGTCATCGCTCTGTCAATCCATCAAGGCCGGCAACGACGATGTGCTGGACCTGCAACTTGTGCAGCTCTAACCGCTGCTGGTAACTGATCCATGAATCGCATTTTTAATTTCTCCGCCGGTCCCGCCGTCCTCCCGCTCGAAGTGCTGGAGGAAGCCCAGCGTCACCTCGTCGAGCTTCCCGGCGTCGGAATGTCGATCCTCGAGATCAGCCATCGCTCGAAGAGTTTCGAGGACATCATCCAGGGCTGCGAAGCGGACATGCGCACGCTGGCGAAGATTCCAGCCGATTACAGGATCCTGTTCCTGCAGGGGGGCGCCAGCCTGCAGTTTTCAATGGTGCCGATGAACCTGTTACCGGCCGGCGGCTCTGCGGACTACCTCGTGACCGGGGTATGGGGCCAGAAGGCGGTCAAGGAGGCGAAGAAGGTCGGCACGGTGAAGATTGCCGGGTCGACGGAAGCCGGCGGCTTCAAGGGCGTGCCGAAGCAGCAGGACCTGACGCTGGATCCGAACGCCGCCTACGTCCACATGACCTCGAACAACACGATTTACGGATCGGAGTGGCACTGGCTGCCGGAGACCGGCAACGTGCCGCTGGTGTCCGACATGTCATCGGACATCTTCAGCCGGCCTCTCGACGTCGCCAGGCACGCGGTCATCTACGCCGGCGCGCAGAAAAATCTCGCGCCGGCCGGCGTGACGCTCGCGATCATCCGCGAGGACATGCTGAAGAAGTCCCCCGCCTCGCTCCACACCATGCTCAGCTACGCGGTCCACGCCGAGAACCAGTCGCTCTACAACACACCGCCGGTGTTCGCGATCTACGTGATGCGCCTGGTGATGACCTGGCTGCTGAAGAACGGCGGCCTCGAGGCGATGGACACGCAGAACCAGCGCAAGGCCGACAAGCTCTACGCCGAGATTGATCGCACCGGCTACTACCGCGGGCACGCGGACAAGGATGCGCGCTCCCGGATGAACGTGACGTTCCGGCTGCCGAGCGAGGATCTGGAGAAGGCCTTTGCCAAGCAGGCGACCGCCTCGGGTCTGGACGGGCTCAAGGGGCACCGGTCGGTGGGCGGCATGAGGGCGTCGATTTACAACGCCTTCCCCGAGGCCGGGGTCGACGCGCTGGTGCAGTTCATGAAGGAATTCGAGAGAACAAACGGCTAATGGAAGGGCTCACCAGGCACGCCGGAACTCGTTGCGCCTAGAGGACTTGAGGGGGGTACAGAAGTCTTACAAACGTCTCGTCCCAAGCCTGCTATTTTGACTACTTCACCGGTTCTCGAACATAGCAGGGAGACACGTGACGACACTTCGCGCAGCCATCAAGTCCGCCAAGTCCGACTACACGATTGATAACGTCAACTGGGTGACGGCCGGCTTCATGGTCGTGTTCCATATCCTGGCCGTCGCGGCCTTCTGGTTCTTCTCCTGGCAGAACCTGGTCGTCGCATTGGTGCTGCACTGGATGGCGGTTGGCTTCGGCATCAGCCTGGGCTACCACCGGCTGCACACCCACCGCGGGTTCAAGACGTCCAAGGCCTTTGAGTATTTCCTGGCGGTCTGCGGCACCCTGACGCTCGAGGGCGGGCCCATCTTCTGGGTCGCCACGCACCGCAAGCATCATCAGCTCTCGGATCACGACGGCGACCCGCACACGCCGCGCGACGGCGGCTTCTGGGCTCACATGGGCTGGATCCTGTTCGGCGACACCCACCACAACAACACCGAGCTGATGGGCAAGTACGCGCCCGACCTCGGCCGCGACCAGTTCTACCGCTGGCTCAACACCTATCACTGGGTGCCGCTGACGACGGTCGGCTTGATCCTGCTGGCCGTCGGCGGCTGGCCGATGGTGCTCTGGGGCATCTTCCTCCGCGTCGTCGTCGGCCTGCACGGCACGTGGCTGGTGAACTCCGCGACGCACATGTGGGGCTCGCGCCGGTTCGAGACGCGCGACGACTCGCGCAACAGCTGGTGGGTCGCGCTCCTCACTTTCGGCGAGGGCTGGCACAACAACCACCATGCCCACCCGGTCTCGGCCCGCCACGGGCTCGCCTGGTACGAGTTCGACATCTCCTGGATCACGCT
>JBKJRJ010000167.1:0-3762 GCA_046594705.1 Vicinamibacterales bacterium | reverse complement strand
CAGCCGTTTCACACCCGCGTCGCGCGCCGCCACCAGGACGTTCAGCGTGGCGTCGACATTGGCGCGATTCGAGGTGATGGGATCCTTGACCGACCGCGGCACGGACGGAATCGCCGCTTGGTGCAGGACATACTGCACGCCCTGTACGGCCTGGCGGGCAAAATCGGCGTCGGCAAGATCACCCTCGAGGAATTCCACCCCGTTGACGTGATCGAGATTGCTCCGCTTGCCGGTGATGAGACTGTCGGCGACGCGCACGGTGTGCCCGCGCCGGGTCAGTTCTTCAGAGAGATGGGAACCGATGAAACCGGCCCCGCCGGTCACGAGGTAATGAGCCATGCGCCAACCTAAGCAATATCCGTGCGCGCCAAACGCGACCGCACCGCGGTAGAGCTTACCAGCCCAAGTACCCAGGAATTCCGGCACGCGGCATATTCTCTTGACCGACCAAAACGGTCGGATATAGCATCCAGATATCCGACTTAGTTAGTCGCCATTCATAATTCATCGGAAAGGACGCGCAATGCCGCTCATCGCCACTCGCAACGGAATCGTGACCCTCGGGCTGGTCGCCACATTCGCAGTCGGCAGTCAGTTGCCCCTCGCCGCCCAGACCCAGGGGGATCCCGCCGCGGTCGGGCAGGAGAGCGGCCTCACCCCGACACCCGCGCCAGCGACAGAGCAGCAGCCTCCCCCAGATCCGGCGCTCGCCGAATTACGCCGCCGGGTCGACCTGCTGGCGGCCGAACTCGAGCGGCTCCGCAGCGGTGACGCGACCGAAGGCAAGAAGCTGACGAGGGCACAGCGGTCAGTGCTCGGCCTCGGACCGGCGGCGGCGTCTGTCTACGAAAAGAAGTCCGGCGTGTCGTTCGCCGGCTATGGCGAGATGCTCTTGCAGCGCCTGAGCGGAACGGATCAGGGCGGGCACGCCCGCGGCGCGTCGACCAACCTTGATTTCCTCCGGGCGATTCTCTACATGGGCTACCGGTTCAACGACAAGTTTCTGTTCAACTCTGAAGTGGAGTTTGAGCACGGTGGTGAAGAGGTCGCCGTCGAATTCGCCTACGTCGAGTACGCGGTGAAACCGACGTTCTCGATCCGGGGCGGCATGCTGCTCGTCCCACTCGGACTGGTGAATGAGTTCCACGAGCCCACCGTGTTTGTCGGCGCGCGCCGGCCTGAGACCGAGCGCCGAATCATTCCGTCCACGTGGCGCGAGAACGGCGCCGGCGTGGTGGGCTCGGCCGGCCGCGTGTCCTACCGCGCCTACGTGTTGAACGGGCTGAACGCGAAGGGCTTTTCGGCGAGCGGCCTGCGAAACGGCCGCCAGGGCGGCGCCGAAGCGCTCGCCAACGACTGGGCGTTTGCCGGCCGGCTGGACGTCAATGTCGTCCCGGGCGTGTTCGGCGGGTTTGGCGTGTACCGCGGCGACTCCGCCCAGGGTCAGATCCCGTCCGCCGATGTCGCCACCACCATCGCCGAGGTGCACGGCCAGGCGCAGGTCCGTGGCCTTGACCTCCGCGGTGTCTTCGCCCACGCCGCGCTGGCCGACGCCGCCGCGCTGAACACCGGGCTCGGCCTCACCGGCAAGGCTGGTGTCGGCCGCTCGTTGAACGGCGGATACGCGCAGGCGGCCTACAACCTGCTTTCCCAGACGACCTCGTCAGTTGCGCTGTCGCCGTACTACCGCTTCGAGCAGGTCAACACACAGGCGTCGGTGCCCGCCGGGTTTCTGGTCGATCCGGCCCGCAACGGCAGGTGGAACACGCTCGGTGTCGAGCTCAAGCCGATCAGCCAGATCGCCATCAAGGCTGATTACCAGTGGGTCACCAACAAAGCGCGGACGGGGCGCGATCAGTTCAACGTGTTGCTCGGGTACGCGTTCTAGTGGCGAGCCCCGCCCGCCCCGGGCGCCTCCCGGCCGCCGTGGCGGCCGTTGTCCTGCTGGGCGTTGTCACGGGCGGCCAGGCGCTGCTCTCCCGGGAACAGGCCCTGGCGCTGGCCTACCCCGGCGCGGGTTTCGCCGCGGAACAGATCTTCCTGACGGATGCGCAGTCGAAAGCCGCATCGGATCGGGCCGGACGCCCGCTGACCTCTCCGCTGGTCGCCCGCTATAGCGCAACCCTGAACGGGGCCGCCGTGGGACGCGCGTACGTGGACACCCACGTGGTCCGCACCAAGCGGGAATCCGTGCTGGTGTCGCTCGACGCACAGGGCCGGGTCAAGCGCGTGGACGTGATCGCGTTTGTCGAGCCGCCCGAGTACCGGCCGCCGCAGGCGTTCATCAACCAGTTCACCGGACGTGGGCTGGACGATGACCTCCGCCTCCAGCGGGCGATTCGCCCCATCGCGGGCGCGACCCTGACGGCGGGCGCCTTGACGGATGCCGTGCGCCGGGTGCTTGCCGTCGAGGGCGTCCTGTCGTCCGCGCCGGCGGCGCAGGCGCCCCGCCGGTGAACGCCTGGCAGCGGCGCAGCTTCACGGCCCTCTCCGCCATGCTCATCGTGACGGGGGCGCTCTACTTCTGGATGAAGGATGTTCTGATCCCGGCGGATCCCTTCTCGGTCGTCAACCACCCGCTCCAGCCGCTGGTCCAGCGTCTCCACGTCCTGGCCGCGCCCGCGTTCCTCGTCGTCTTCGGGATGGTGGCGACCGCGCACGTGGGCGGCAAGCTGCGCGTCGGCGCCCCACTCCGCCGCTCGGGGCTCACCTCACTCGTCTCGATCATCGTGATGACGGCGTCCGGTTACTTGCTCGAAGTCGCGGTCGATGAAGGGTGGCGCCGGATCTGGTCGGTCACCCACATCGCGAGCGGTGGAATGTTCGCCGCCGCCTACGCCCTCCATTTGACGTCCGGCATCCGCTCGCGGCTGCAGCAGACGCGTCGATGACACGCGCCGCGCGACTGGCGTGTGTGTTGCTCGCAGGCGCCGCGGCGGCGGCCCCCGCCGGCGGGCCCCAGCCGGAGATCCGAGCCAAAGAGGTGTCGCGGCAGGTGCTGCTGATGGGCACGCGCGCGACGCTCACCACGTGGGATGACGACGAGGCGCGGGGACGGCAGCGGCTCGAGCGATTGCTGGGTCCGCTCGAAGCGACCGAGGCGCGCCTCAGCACGTGGCGCGTGGACAGCGAGATCAGCCGGCTGAATGCGGCCGCGGGACGGGGGCCGCAGTCGCTGTCCGCCGCAACCTGCCGGCTCTTCACGACGCTCGATCGGTGGGTGCGCGAAACGGGAGGAGCGTTCGATCCGGCGATCGGACCGTTGACCGCCGCGTGGGACATCCATGGATCAGGGAGAATTCCGTCCCGTGACGCCCTCGCCGCGGCCCGGGCGCACGCCGGGTGGCCGCGTCTGTCGATTTCCCATCGCGAGTGCATGCTGCGGATGCCGAGGGGCGCGTCGCTCGACGTCGGGGCCTTCGGCAAGGGCGAGGGTCTCGATGCCGCACGTGCCGCCATGGCCGGGGATCCCGCGCCATGGCGGATCGATCTTGGCGGCCAGATCGCCGTCTCCGGCGCACCGCCCGGCGACATCGGCACGACGCTCGCCCACCCGCGGAAACGAACGACCCCCTGGATCTACCTCACGGTGACGGAGGGTTCGCTGTCGACGAGCGGTGGGTCGGAGCGGGACCGGCGCGTGCGGGGCACGCGTGTCGCGCACCACCTCGATCCTCACACGGGCATGCCCGCGTCGTTCGAGGGGTCGGTCTCAGTCTGGCATCAGAGCGCGCTGGTGGCGGACCTGCTGTCGACGGCGTT
>JBKJRJ010000147.1:0-6951 GCA_046594705.1 Vicinamibacterales bacterium | reverse complement strand
GGGGCGTGACGAGGGCGTCATGGTGCACGGGCGGGTGTGGCAGAAGGTCATCGGCTACGAGGCCGGCGTCTTCAGGCACGACGGCAAGAACGCGCGCACCAGCAACCCCGCGAAGGTCTTTGGCGGCCGGACGCAGGCGGTTCGCCTCACCGTGGAGCCATTGCGGCACGTCAAAGATGCGATCGGCGATTTGTCCCTCGGCGTCGCGATCACCCGCAGTGACGACCTGCCGGAAGGCATTTCGGGCCTGCGCGGCCAGACCGTGCTGAAGCAGAACTTCTTCACCGGCTCGCATTACCTGGTGAAGGGGCAGCGCCGCCGCCTCGGGCTCGAGATGGAGTTCCGGCCGGGACCCGCGTCGATCAAATCCGAATGGATGCGGGTCGAAACCGACCGGCGCGGCGAGAGCGTGACAGACACCGACCTGTCGCCCATCGTCGGCGAGGGATGGTACGTGAGCGGTACCGTCGCCGTCACCGGAGAGAAGAAGAGCAGGGTCGACCGGCCGAAGAAGCCGCTGTTTCAGGGCGGCTTCGGCGCGATCGAAATCGGCGCGCGCATCGAGAGCCTGAAATTCACCAGCGGCAGCGCCGGCGAGCAGGGCTCCCGCAGCCCGCGGGCCGACACCATCGTCGGCAACGGCGACCAGGTCACCACGGTCGGCGTCAACTGGTACATCAACCGCTACGTCAAGGTCCAGGCGAACGTCATCAGGGAGAAGCTTGACGATCCCTCGCAGGGCCCGCTGCCGTCGCAGGCGAGCTTCACGAGCAAGGCCATCCGGTTCCAGTTTTCCTTTTGAGGACAATCATGCGCATGCGCTCAGGCGTTATTGCCGCGGCCGCGATCCTCGTCACCTCCGCGCTGGCGGCTCCCGCCGCGGCCCAGACCGCCGCCGAACTGTTCGACCAGAACTCCATCCAGGAGATCCGGCTCTCGGTGAACTCGCGCGACCTTGCCACGCTGCGGGCGAACACCGCGCTCAACACCTACTACACCGCCGATCTTACCTGGAAGAGCGTCAAGGTCCGTAACGTCGGCATCCGCTCGCGCGGGCAGGGCAGCCGGAACCCCATCAAGCCGGGCCTGCGCGTCGACATCGCGCGCTACACGACCGGACAGACCTTCGTCGGGCTCTCGACGATCATCCTCGACAATCTCTGGCAGGACGACGCGCTCATCCGCGAGCGGCTCGCCTTCACGATCTTCGAAAAGATGGGTGAGCCGGCGCCGCGTGAGTCGTTCTGCCGGCTGTACATCAACAACGAATACCAGGGGCTCTACGCCATCACCGAGGAGATCGACGGCGACTTCGCGAAACGCGTCACCGGGGAGACCAACGGGACGATGTTCGAGTACCACTGGTTCTCCGACAATCAGTGGCGCGCCGAGGACCTCGTGGACGTCGCCAGCTACAAGGTGCTGCTCGAGCCGCGCACCCACACGCTCGACGCCGACAGCACGCTGTATGGTCCCATCCAACAGCTCTTCAAGGAAGTCAACGGGCCGGACGATGCCGTGTGGCGGTCGCGCGTCGAGCAGTACATCGACCTGCCCCAGTTCATGCGGCACGTGGCCATCGAGCAGTTCCTCGCCGACAACGACGGCATCCTGGGCGCGCAGGGGCTGAACAATTTCTACCTCTACCGGTTCCAGGGCACGCAGAAGCACCGTCTCTTCGTGTGGGACCGCGATCAATCGTTTCTGTTCGTGGACAGCCCGATCGCGACGACCGACGCGAATGTCCTGTTCCGCCGCGCCATGACGCAGGCGGATCTGCGCGAGACCTACCTCTCGACGCTGGAGCGCTGCGCGCAGCTGTCGGCGGCCGACGACTTCCTGTTGCTCGAGATCGACCGCCTGATCGGGATCATTCACGCGGCAGCCACGGAAGATACCAGGAAGCAGTTTGCCGCCGACCCGGCCCGGTTCGATGCCGCCGTCGACTTCATCCGCACCTTTGCCGTGGTGCGTCCCGCGCACGTGCTGGCTGCAGTCGCGAGAATCCGGCAAGGCTCATGACCCATGCTCATGGCGCATGGCTGGGGTCGATGAACCTTTGAGCCGTCAGCCCTAAACCGACTACGATCGCCGCATGCGCGCGATCAGACGCGAACTCGCCAATACCGCCTTGATCCTGGCCGGCGTCGCCGCCGCGGCGATGGGCCTCAAGGGCTTCCTGTTTTCCAGTCATTTCATCGACGGCGGCGTCACCGGCATCTCCATGCTGCTGGCGAAGACGACGCCCCTTCCGCTGGCGGTCTGGCTGCCGGTCGTGAACCTGCCGTTCGTGGTGATCGGCTATCGCCAGCTCGGGCGCGCGTTCGCGCTGCGCAGTGCCCTGGCGATTGTCGGCCTGGCGATCGCGCTGGCGACGGTCGGCTTTCCAGACGTCACGCACGACCCGCTGCTGACGGCGGTGTTCGGCGGCGTGTTCATCGGTGCCGGGATCGGGCTGGCCATGCGCGGGAGCGCCGTACTCGACGGCACCGAGATCGCCGCCCTGCTGATCGCCAAGCGCGGCGCGGGCCTCAAGGTCGGCGACGTCATTCTCCTCTTCAACATCGTCCTGTTTCTGGTCGCGATGACGGTGCTCGGCACCGAGCCGGCGCTCTACTCCATCCTCACCTACGTGTCTGCCGCGCGGACGCTCGATTTCATCCTCCACGGCATTGAGGAATACACCGCGATCACGATCATGTCCCAGGCCAGCCAGGCCATTCGCGAGGGGATCGTGGGCGAGATGGGACGCGGGGTGACGGTCTACCGCGCGCACGGCGGCAAGACCGGCGAAGACCGGGAGATCCTCTACTGCGTGGTCACACGCCTGGAGATTGGGCGCGTGATGCGGATCGTCGACGCGTTCGACGCCTCGGCCTTCGTGATCCAGCACCCGCTCGCCGAGGTGCGAGGCGGTGTCGTGCATCGGCATGCGATGCCCTGAGTAGGGCCATCCTGCCCGCTGTCACAAACCCCGGCCGGCCGCGTTATACCTCTGGCGGCCGCGGCTGACGCGGCTGACGCGGAGGACAATCACGACTGCACACACCGGCCGGGAGCTGTTCGAGACGCACGGGGCGGCGATCTACCGCTTCGTGCTCGTCCTCGTCCGGCACCACCAGGACGCCGAAGACGTCGTCCAGGAGACATTCCTCAAGCTGCTGAGGCATCTCCAGGCCGGCGGGGACACCGCCAACGTGCGCGGCTGGTTGTTCACGGTGGCGGCGCACGCCGCCCGCGACCGGCAGCGGGGTCGGTCGCGGTGGGTCCCCTGGCTGCCGGCGCACGACGCCGGGGTCCCTCCGCCGACGCTTCCCGACGAAGACGGCCGCCTGAAGAGCGCGCGCGAGGCGCTGCGGCGATTGCCCGAACGCGATCGCCTGCTGCTCGCGCTGCGCGCGCAGGGTTTGTCATATCGCGACATCGGTGCCGCGGCGCGCATCAAGCCGGCCTCGGTCGGCCGGCTGCTGGCGCGCGCGGTGGATCGATGGAACATCGCCACCGGAATACGGAAGGACGGCCAGTCTTATGACCTGCTTGAACGACAGTCACATCCAGGCGCTCGCTGACGGTGAGGCCTCCCCGGCCGACCTGAGCCACGCCGCGGCGTGCGTGAGTTGCGCGGAACGCGTGCGCGAGCGGGAGCGGACGATGGCGGCGATCCGCCAGTCGATCGATATCCCGGCGGTCATGCCGGCGTCGCTGGCAGGGACCGTCGAAGACGGATTCCGGTTGCCGGGAACACGCGGCGGGGCGACACGACTGCGCGACGTGCCGACGCCGCGCCGGTGGGTCTATAGCGGGCTGGCGGTCGCGGCCGCGACGCTCGGGGCGGTGGTGTTCGTCACCCCGATAGTGAAGCGGCCGGACGCCACGGCGTCGGCGGCAGAGATCCTCGCGAAGTCCGCGAGTCAGCTTTCGGCCGTCACCGCCGGCATCGAGACGCTCGAATACGAGATGGTGCTCGAGGGGATGCCGAAAGAGATGCTGCCGGATCACGAGAACGGCCGCTATACGGTCTCGCAGGCGATCGATCACAACGTGCCGGGCCGCTTCCGGTTCGCCACCTACGCGGCCGACGGGCGTATGCTGACCTCGCTGGCCGAGGATCCGCTGCAGCACCGGCGGGTGATGGCCTTCAGCGTCGAGGGGCAGCCCTACCGGTTCGACGTCACCCTGCCATCGGGGCCGGCGAACATGTCGTTGCCGGAGATGCAGCGGCTCCACATGGAGGCGACGATCACGATGATGCGGGCGAATGGGCAGCAGCTGCTCGAAACCGTGGACGGCCCGGCGGGTCGCCACTACCGCATCGAAGTGCCGGGCACCTCAAGTGCGGGCACCAATCCGGTATGGGACTTGTCCGAGGCGCGTGTCCTCATCGACGCGCGCGACTACCGGGTCACCGAGTTCGCGGTCCGCGGAACGTTCCTGAAGCAGCCCTACAGCATGTCCTACCGCTTGATCAGCCACGGCGTCGCCGTCAACCTGCCGGCGGACGCGTTCGTGGTGCCGGCCCAGCCTGGTGAGATCGTGATCGATGGCGAGGGCACGAGCGTGCCGACGCACGACATCGTGGTGCTGGCGCTGCGCGAGCTGACGAAGATGAAGCAGGGCCGGTAGTGGACGAGGCGCCGGCGATCCGGATCGACGGCCTGACCAAGTATTTCGGCGCGGTCATCGGCATCGAAGACCTCTCCCTCGAGGTCGCGCGCGGGGACGTCTACGGTTTCCTCGGCGCCAACGGCGCCGGGAAAACGACGACCATCCGCCTGCTGCTCGACCTGCTGCGGCCGACGCGCGGGTGCGCCGCCATCCACGGGGTGGACTGCCACCGGCACAGCCGTGCGGCGCGGCGGTTGATCGGCTATCTCCCCGGCGATCTGCCGATCTATCCGGACCTCAGCGCCGATCACTACCTCGCCTATTTGTCTGGACTGGACGGCCGGGCGGTCGACCCCAGCTACCTCCGCCACCTGCTCGACCGGTTCG
This sequence comes from Vicinamibacterales bacterium, assembly GCA_046594705.1. Classification (GTDB taxonomy): domain Bacteria; phylum Acidobacteriota; class Vicinamibacteria; order Vicinamibacterales; family 2-12-FULL-66-21; genus JAICSD01. The sequence continues at coordinate 1,959 of JBKJRJ010000147.1, read as the reverse complement.
ATGTCAGCGCGGCCGACCGCCGGCGCCGCCTGCGCGTGCAGTCGCACGGGATGAAGCAGAAGATCGGAATCATCCAGGCGTTGATGGCGCGCCCGGCCGTTGCCATCCTCGACGAGCCGACCGCGGGACTCGACCCGCTGATGGCCAAGGCGTTCCGGGAAACCGTCCTCGACCTCAAGCGAGGCGGCGAGACCACCGTGTTCCTATCCTCGCATGTCCTCGATGAAGTGGAGTCCACCTGCGACCGCATCGGCCTGGTCCGCGGCGGCCGGCTCGTGACGACCGGTACGATCGAGGAAATCAAGCGCGCCGCTACCCGGCGTGTCACCGTGACGTTCAGCGCGCCGGTCCCGGCGCCGGCCTGGACGCTGCCGGACGTGACGATCTGTCACGCCGGACCGGTCGAATGGATCCTCGAGGCGCGCGGCGCGGTCGGACCGCTGATCGGCGCGCTGGGCGGTCTTCCGGTCCACGACCTGGCGGTCGATCCCTTTCGGCTGGAGGACTACATCCGGCCGTTTTATGACGGGGCAGGGCGGTGATCGCGCTGCTGCGTCGGTCCGCGTCCCAGGCGCGCTATCCCGTGCTCGGGGCCCTGGTCCTGTTGTTCGCATTCCAGCTGATCATCGTCGGCCAGGCCGCGGAGATCGAGCGCACCCAGTCGTTCAGCCGGATGGCGGAGCTGCTGCCGGGCTTTCTGCAGCGCGGCCTCGGCAGCAAGGCGATGCTCCTCGCGACATTCAAGGGCACCGTGGCGTTCGGCTACTTTCACCCGGTCGTCTGCCTGCTGATCGCCATCCTCATTATTTACCTGATGACGGAACCGGCACATGAAGTGGAGTCCGGGCTCGTCGACCTGCAACTGGCGCGCTCCGTGCCCCGCCACCGGTTGCTGACGCGTTCCCTGCTGCTGGCGGCCATCACGCTGGGGCTCGCTCTTGCGCTGATGTGCCTCGGGACCTCGGTTGGCGCCGTGATATTCGACACCGACGGGTTCGCGATGCCGTCACTGGCGGTCCGGCTGCGCCTGCTCGCGCACCTCGCGGGCGTGGTCGCCTGCTTCGCCGGATTTGCGCTGCTGGTCGCGACGGGATCGGATCGCCGGACGACGGCCTTTACGACCGCGTCGCTCACCGCGGTCGTACTCTACCTGGTTGATGTGCTCGCCATCGGCTGGCAGCCGATGCGGGGGATTGCCCGGATCTCGCCGTTCCATTACTACGATGGCCTCTCGATCGTTGCCGGCGACGCGCCGGCGGCCGCCAACCTCATCGGCCTGTTCTTCTGTGCCGCGGTGTTCATGGCGCTGGCCTACTGGCAATTCCAGCGCCGCGACCTGTAGCTGCCCCCGGCCCACGGCTCACGGCACCAAGTCCACCACGACCTCCAAGAGCCAAAGTCCTGGTGAGCTTCATGACTCATCGGTCGCGCGTGTGACAGATAATTGAGTCGATGGACGTTCTTCAGCACGCGCCCGCGCTGACGCCGGTCGAGGCCGCCGATCTCGCACGCCGGCTGTTCGAGGTGGTGGCGCAGGCGTCGCCGCTGCCGAGCGAGCGGGACCAGAACTTCCTGCTGCAGTCGGGAGCGGACCGGTTCGTCCTGAAGATCGCCAACAGCACTGACGGGATCGCGCTGCTGGAAGCGCAGAACGCCGCGCTGGCCCACGTGGCGCGCCGCAGCGCGCTGTGTCCTCGGGTGGTGGCCGGACGTGATGGCGCCGCGATCGCGCGGTTCCAGACGGTAGCGGGTGTCGCGCACGCCGTCCGGCTGATGACCTGGATCGATGGCGTGCCGCTCGGCACGCTTGCGGTGCAACCGCTCGAGTTGCTCGAGGATGTCGGTCGCGCCGTCGCCGAGCTCGATGCCGCGCTGGACGGGTTCGATCATCCCGCCATTCATCGCGACTTTCACTGGGACCTGGCGAAGGGCCTGGCTGTCGTCCGCGAACTGACGCCG
>JBKJRJ010000008.1:0-7241 GCA_046594705.1 Vicinamibacterales bacterium | reverse complement strand
GATCGCGAGGATCATCTTTGTGAGCAGCTGCCCGGCGCGCCCGACGAAGGGAATGCCCTGGAGGTCCTCGTCGCCACCGGGCGCCTCGCCGACGAACATCAGGTCGGCGTCGGGGTTGCCCGCGCCAAACACCACTTTCTGGCGTCCCAGCGTGGCCAGCTTGCAGCGCGGGCAGTCGGGCCCGATCTCGATCCGAAGCGCCGCCAGCACGTCGGCGGCAGAGCGGGCGATCTGGATGACCTCGCTGGGCGCGGGCAGCTGGGCGTCGGACACCGGCCGCGACGTCCACGTCGCGCCGCGGCTCAGCCCCGTGACGCCCAGTTCACCCGCGAAGCGCAGGTGTTCCGCGACCTGCTGCCGGACATCGCTCACGGTTTCACCACCTGCCCCGGGCCTGCGCGAAGAGGCCGGGCGGTGAGCAGGGTCTCGATCCGATCGAGGATTTTAGAGGCCAGTGCGGTCTTGAGCTGCAGCGGCTGCTCGACCTCGCCATCGGCGTCGATCAAGACCGCGGCGTTGGTCTCAGTGTCGAATCCGGCATCTGCCCGCGACACGTCGTTGGCGACGATCAGATCGACCTGCTTGGCTGCCAGCTTCCTCCGGGCGCGCGGACGCGGATCGCCGGTTTCCGCGGCGAACCCGACGAGCACGGGGGTGCCCGAATCGCCGCGCGCCTTGCCGAGCGCGGCCAGGATGTCGGGAGTGCGCACCAACGTCAGCGTCAGCGGGCCGTCGGACTTCGCCATCTTCGCGTCGGCCGCACCGCCCGCGGGCATGTAATCCGCCACGGCGGCCGCCATCACCACCGCATCCGCCCCCTCCGCATGGAGCGTCACCGCCCGCGCCATCTGGGTCGCGCTCCGCACATGCTCGAGCTGGACGCCGGACGGCGGGTCAAGCCTGGTGGGGCCGCTGACGAGAATCACGTGCGCGCCGCGACGCGAGGCCTCAGCCGCAATCGCGTAGCCCATCCGGCCGCTCGATCGGTTCCCGAGGTAGCGCACCGGGTCGATGTCTTCGTAGGTCGGGCCGGCGGACACGACCAACCGGCGTCCGAGCAGCGCTCCACCCGGGCGCAGCAGCGCGTCGGCGGCGGCGGCGATGGCGTCGGGCTCAGCGAGGCGCCCCTTGCCGATCCAGCCGCAGGCGAGAAAACCGTCGCCAGGATCGACGAACCGCACGCCGCGCGCGGCCAGCGTCTCGAGGTTCCGCCGCACGGCGGGGTGCTCCAGCATGTGGGTGTTCATGGCCGGCGCGAGCAGCACCGGCGCCCGCGTGGCGAGATACAGCGACGACAGGAAATCGTCGGCGATGCCGTTGGCGAGCTTGCCGATCGTATTGGCCGTGGCGGGCGCCACCAGGAGCAGACCGATCTCGGTGGCCAGCGCGATGTGCTCGATGTTGGCATTCGCGCCGCGGGCGTACTGGTCGGTGATCACCGGCCGGCGGGTAATCGCCTCGAAGGTCAGCTCGCCGACGAACTGCTCCGCCGACCGCGTCATGATCGCGACCACGTCGTGGCCCCGCTGCTGCAGCCCGCGCGCCACTTCGACCGCCTTGTAGGCGCCGATTCCGCCGGTGACCCCGAGGGCGATCAGCACCTAGTCCTCGTCGGCAACGCGCTCGATTTTTTTCTCGCGGATCTCCTGCATCGCCACGCGCGCGGGCTTGGCGCTGCCGCCGGTCACCTTCGGGGTGCAGCCCGCCTGGAGCTGCTTGGCGCGGGCGCCGGCGAGGATGACGAATTCGAACTTGTTCACACGTGTTCCTTTCCAGTAAATGAACCGACGATCCGGGTCACGGTGGGCGCCATCACCCGCGGCCGCGCGCGCTCGGCCAGCACGATCGACCGCAGCCGATCGACGCACGCGTCGAGCTCGTCGTTGACGATGACGTACTCGTATTCCGCGACGGCGCGCACTTCCCGGCGCGCCGTGGTCAGCCGCTTGCGGATGGCCTCTTCGGAATCCTTACTGCGGCCGCGCAGGCGCTGCTCGAGCGCATCGAACGACGGCGGCAGCACGAAGATGCCAATCGCGTTGGCCCCATGCGATCGGACCTGCCGGGCCCCCTGGACGTCGATCACCAGGATCAGATCGCGTCCCCCGACCAGCTCCCGCTCGGTTTCGGCCTTGCCGGTGCCGTAGAGGTTGCCGAACACGTCCGCCCACTCGAGGAACGCGTCCTCCTCGATCATGGCCTCGAAGCGGTCGCGGGTGATGAAATTATAGTCCACCCCGTCCTGCTCCCCCGCACGCATGGCGCGCGAAGTGTAGGACCGGGACAGCCCCAGATCAGGGAAAATCTGCACCAGCCGCTCGACCACGGTGGTTTTCCCGGTCCCGGACGGCGCCGAGACCACGAACAGCAGCCCGCGAGAGCGCTGCTCACTCGACATTCTGGACCTGCTCCCGCATCTTCTCGAGCTCTGCCTTGAGCGTCACCACGATCTCCGACACCCCGCTGCCTTCCGCTTTCGATCCCAGCGTGTTGACCTCGCGGTTCATTTCCTGCAGCAGGAAGTCCAGTTTGCGCCCGCACGGTTCGGGCGAGTCCGACATCGCGCGCCAGTGCTCGAGATGCGCCCGGAAGCGCACCGTCTCCTCGGTGATGTCGGAGCGGTTGGCGTAACGGACGATCTCCTGGGCGATGGTCGAGGGATCGACCGCCGCGTCGGCCTGGAGCTCCTTGACCCGCTCGGTCAGCCGGGCTCGGAGCGTCGTGGCCCCGGCCTGCGCCGCGTCGGCGGCGCGATCGAACAGCTCGCCGAGCTGGCGGCGCCGGCCATCGAGTTCGGCGCGGAGGTGCGCCCCTTCCGCGGTGCGCATCAGGTCGAGATCCGTCAGCGCGGCCGCCAGCGCCGCCTCGACGGCCGGTGGAATCGCCGGGTCGGGTGTCTCGTCCTTTCGATCGACGATGCTGATCGCCTGCGGGAAGCGCAGCAGATCGCCGGCGGTCAACGGCCCGACGACCAGGCCGCGCTCCCGGGCGCGTTCGAGCGCGCTCGACAGCCCCTCGATGACCGCCTCGTTGACGGTGATGTCGATCGGCGGCTGCCCGAGGCGGGACTGGACCGAGATGGCCACCTCCACCCGGCCGCGCGCCACGTGCTGCTGCACCAGCGCCCGTAGCCGCGCCTCAATCGCCGCGAGGGCGGACGGCGAACGCAGCTGCACGTCCAGGAACCGGTGGTTGACCGCGCGAATCGTCACGCTGATGGTGGCCGACGCCTCGTCGCGCGTCAGCGAGGCGAACCCGGTCATCGATTTAATCATTCAGGACACCCGCCCCGCGTCGCCCGCATCGCGGCGCTGGTCGAAAATCTGCAGCGCGTACAACTTGGCGTAGACGCCGGCCGGTTTCGCCAGCAGCTCCTCGTGCCGGCCGATCTCGGCGACCCGGCCCTTCTCCAGCGCGACGATGGCGTCGGCGCGGCGGACGGTCGACAGGCGGTGCGCGATGACGAAGGCGGTGCGGTTGCGCATCAGGTTGGCCAGCGCGCCCTGCACCAGCAGTTCCGACTCGGCGTCGAGCGACGAGGTCGCCTCGTCGAGGATGAGGATCGGCGAATTCTTCAGGAGCGCACGCGCAATCGCCAGGCGCTGGCGCTGGCCGCCCGACAGCCGCTGGCCCCGCTCGCCAATCCGGGTCTGGTAGGTGTCGGGCAGCGACTGGATGAAATCGTGCGCGTGCGCGGCCCGCGCCGCTTCCTCGATGGCCTCGGGCGTCGAACCCTGAACGCCATACGAGATGTTGTTCGCGATGGTGTCGTCGAACAGGACGGTTTCCTGCGTCACGATGCCGATCTGGTGGCGAAGGGACTGCAAGGTCACGTCGCGAATGTCCACGCCGTCGATCTCAATGGCCCCGCCGGTGACATCGTAGAACCGCGGCAGCAGGTTCACCAGCGTCGTCTTGCCGGCCCCGCTCAGGCCCACCAGCGCGATCACCTGGCCGGCCCTGGCGCCGAACGACACGTTTCTCAGCACCACCTTCCCCGCCCCATCGTCGTACGCGAAGGTGACGTCCTTGAACTCGATCGAGCGCATCACCGGCGCCAGCGGCCGGGCGTCCGGCCGCTCGACAACCTCCGAATGCGTGTCGAGCATCTCGAAAATCCTGGTGGCCGCCGCCATGGCCTGCTGGATGTTGGCGTTGACCCGGCTCAGACGCTTGATCGGCGTGTACATCATGAAGGCCGCGAAGATGAAGGCCAGGAAGCTGCCTTGATCGATGACGCCGGCGCCGATCCGGCGACGGCCGTACCAGAGCAGCGCCACGATCGCGACGCCGCCGAGGAACTCCATCGTCGGCGGCAGCAGGGAGACGGTGCTCGTGATCTTGAGGTTGGTGCGATAGAGGCGCTCCGACGCCGCGGCGAAACGCCGGGCTTCGTGCTGCTCGGCGCCGAATGCCTTCACGATGCGATGACCGGCGAACGCCTCGGCGGTGAGATGCGACAGATGCTCGAGCTGCTCCTGGCTGCGGCGGGTCGAGCGCCGAACCCGCTGCCCGAGCCGCAGCAGCGGGTAGACCACGAGCGGTGCCCCCGTAAAGGCGACCAGGGCGAGCTTCCAGTCGTACCAGAACATCAACGCGGCAAAGCCGATGACCGTCAGGCTCTCGCGCAACAGGTCCCCCACCGTCTCGGAGACGGCCTGCTGGACCTGGCCGACGTCGTTGGTGATGCGCGACATCAACTGCCCGGTGGTTCGGCGGCTGAAGAACGCGGCGGACTGGTTGAGAATGTGGCGGAACAGCTGGTGCCGGATGTCCCGCACCACGCGCTGCCCGATGTCGGTCATCAGGTAGGTGGAAAAGTACGACCCGAGCCCCTTCGCGACATAGGCGCCCATGATCGCGAGGGCCCAGAACCTGAACGAGGTGCCGTTGGTGGCCGGGAGCACCTGGTTGATGATCGGGGCGATCAGATAGCCCACGCCGGCCTGCGCCCCGGCGTAGACGAGCATCGCGAGCAGCGCAAGGAAGAACGGCCCGCGGTAGGGCCGCGAGTAGTCCAACAGACGCCGCAGGGGGTTTTGACCCACTCAGTCCCTGGTCCCTCGGTCCCTGGTCCCTGGTCCCTGGGTCACGGGTCCCTGGGTCACGGGTCCCTGGGTCCTGGTCTCTTGGTCCCGGGTCACGGGTCCCTGCGTCCGGGGTCCCTGCGTCCGGGGTCCCTGGGTCACGGGTCCCCGCGTCCTGGGTCCCTGGTCCGCGTAGCCTTGCGGATGCGTTTCGCGCCAGCGCCAGGCCGTCTGTACGATTACGTCGATCTCTTCATACCGGGGCACCCAGCCGAGGTCGGACCTGATCCGCGCGCTCGACGCGTAGAGGATCGCCGGATCGCCGGCACGCCGGGGCGCGACGGGGGCCGCTACCGCGCGGCCGGTCACCCGCTCGACCGCCGCCAGCACCTCGCGGACGGAGGTTGGCCGGCCATTGCCGAGATTGTACGCCGCCGATGGGCCGCCACGTTGGAGGGAATCGAGCGCCAGCAGGTGGGCGCTGGCGAGGTCCGCGACGTGCACATAGTCGCGCAGGCAGGTGCCGTCCGGCGTCTCGTAGTCGTCGCCGAAGATGGCGAACGTGCTGCGCCCGACCGCGGCGTCCAGGGCGCGCGGAATGATGTGCTCCTCGGGCTGATGATCCTCGCCCAACACGCCGTCCGGGTCCGCACCCGCCGCGTTGAAATACCGCAGGACCACCGCCCGGATGCCGTAGGCGCGGTCAAAGTGCGGCAGCGCGCGCTCGATCGCGAGCTTGGTCTCACCGTAGGCATTAATCGGCCGCTGCGGATGGTCCTCGGTGATCGGCGTCTCGATGGGGTTCCCGAACGTCGCGGCCGTGGACGAGAAGATCAGATGCGGCACCCGGCTCTCGGCCATCGCCCGCAGCACCGCCAACGCGCCGCCGACGTTGTTGTCGTAGTAGCCGGCCGGGTCCTTGACCGACTCGCCGACCGACAACCACGCCGCGAAATGCATGACGGCGTCAACCTCGTGGGCCGCCATCACCTCGCGCAGCCTGGCGACATCGTGGATGTCGCCTTCTTCGAGGGGCGCGCCCGCCGCCTTCGCGGCCGCCTTGTGGCCCGCGCTCAGGTTGTCGTAAATGACGACGTCGCGCCCCGCGGCGCGCAGCGCCTGCACGGCATGGCTGCCGATGTAGCCTGCGCCCCCCGTGACCAGCACGCTCATCGGCGGCCCATCGACAGATAGGTGAACCCGAGACCCCGCAGCTGATCCGGGTTATAGAGGTTGCGGCCGTCGAAAATCACCGGCGTGCGCATCAGCTTCCTGATCCGGTTCCAGTCCGGCTCGCGGAACTCCGACCACTCCGTCACCAGCGCCAGGCCATCGGCCCCGGCGACCGCCTCGTAGCTCTTGTCGGCGAACTCCACCCGGGTGCCGAAGATCTCGCGCGCCACCGCGGTGGCTTCGGGGTCGTAGGCGGTCACGCTGGCGCCCGCTTCGAGCAGCGCCGTAATCAGCGGCACCGCCGGCGCCTCGCGCATGTCGTCGGTCCGAGGCTTGAACGCGAGCCCCCAGACAGCAATCCGCTTGCCCTTGAGTGAGCCGAACTGCTGCTTCATCTTCGCGAGCAGGCGCACCTTCTGGCGCTCGTTGACGCTCTCGACCGCCTTCAGGATCTGGAACTCGTAGTTCTTCGCCGCGGCGAACTGCATGATCGCCTTGACGTCCTTGGGAAAGCAGCTCCCCCCATAGCCGACGCCCGGGAACAGGAAGGCCGGCCCGATCCGGCGATCCGACGCGACCGCGCGTCGCACATGGTCGACGTCGGCGCCGACCACCTCGCACACGTTGGCAATCTCGTTCATGAACGAGATGCGCGTCGCCAGCATCGCGTTCGCCGCGTATTTGCACATCTCCGCACTCGCGCAGTCCATCACCATCACCGGCGCGCCCGAGAGCGTGAACGGGCGGTACAGCTCGAGCATGATGTCGGCCGCCCGCTGATCGTCGGCGCCAATCACCACGCGGTCGGGTTTGAGAAAGTCATCGACCGCCGCGCCCTGTTTCAGAAACTCCGGGTTGCTCACGACGCTGAACGGATGCGTCGTTTCGCGGCGAATCGCCTGCCGCACGAGTTCCGCCGTGCCCACCGGCACCGTGCTCTTGTCGACGATCACGGTGTAGCCGCGCATGGCGCGGGCGATTTCGCGCGCGGCGCCGAGCACGTGCTTGAGATCGGCCGAACCGTCCTCGCCCATCGGGGTG